>NZ_JAELTO010000069.1 GCF_016428875.1 Xylophilus sp. ASV27 | reverse complement strand
CCCCCCCCCCCCCCCCCCCCCCCCCCCCCCCCCCCCCCCCCCCCCCCCCCCCCCCCCCCCCCCCCCCCCCCCCCCCCCCCCCCCCCCCCCCCCCCCCCCCCCCCCCCCCCCCCCCCCCCCCTCTTTCCAACAGATGTGTATAAGAGACAGGGGTGACGACCGGCTCGGCCCGCAGCAGCGCGCACGCGGGCACCGGCAGCGGCGCGAGGGAGGCGACGTGCACCCGCGCCACCGGCGCGAACGAGCGGCGGTGGTGCGGGCTGGCCCCGTGCGCCTGCAGGGCGGCCAGGTGCTCGGCCGTGCCATAGCCCTTGTGCTGGGCGAAGCCGTAGTGCGGGAACTCCAGGTGCAGGCGCTCGCACAGGCGGTCGCGGTGCACCTTGGCCAGGATCGAGGCGGCGGAGATCGCCTTCACCAGCGCATCGCCCTTGACGATGGCCTCGGCCAGCACGTCCAGCGACGGCAGGCGGTTGCCGTCGACCAGCACCTTGGCCGGCTTGAGCCGCAGGCCGTCCACCGCGCGGCGCATGGCCAGCAGGGTGGCCTGCAGGATGTTGAGCGTGTCGATCTCTTCGACCGAGGCCTCGGCCACCGAGCAGCACAGCGCCTTGTCGCGGATCTCGTCATAGAGGCGCTCGCGCCGCAACGCCGTGAGCTTCTTGGAATCGGCCAGGCCGCGGATCGGACGGCTGTCGTCCAGGATCACGGCGGCGGCCACCACCGGGCCGGCCAGCGGGCCGCGCCCGGCCTCGTCCACGCCGGCGACCAGGCCGGGCACGTCCCAGGACAGGGTCGCCTGTTCAGGCAGAGAGGAGCGTCTGGATCGCATCGGCAGCAAGAGAGGGAGTGTCGCGCCGCAGCTCGTGGTGCAGCGCAGTGAAACGGGATTGCAGGGCCGCGATTTTCTCCGGAGCCTCGAACCACGCCAGCACCGCGTGGGCGAGCGCCTGCGGCGTGGCCGCGTCCTGCAGCAGCTCAGGCACGACGAAGTCGCGGCACAGGATGTTGGGCAGGCCGACCCAGGGCTGCAGCCGCTTGGGCGCCATCAGGCGCCAGGACAGCCACTGCATGTTGTAGGCGATCACCATCGGCCGCTTGAACAGCGCGGCCTCCAGCGTGGCGGTGCCGCTGGCGATCAGCGTCGCGTCGCAGGCCGCCAGCACCGCGTGCGACTGCCCCGCCACCACCTGCACCTGGCCCGCCATGCCGGCCGCGGCCACCGCCGCCTCGATGCGGCTGCGCAGCGCCGGCACAGCGGGAACTATGAATTTCATAGCAGGATGCCGGCGCCGGACCAGGGCTGCAGCCTCGAAGAAGCGCGCAGCCAGGTAGGCGACCTCGGAGTTGCGGCTGCCCGGCAGGATCGCCAGCACCGCATCCCCGGGCGCCAGCCCCAGCAGCGCGCGCGCGGCGGCGCGGTCCGGCTCCATGGGGATCACGCCGGCCAGCGGATGCCCCACGTAGCTCGCGGCGATGCCATGCTGCGCCAGCAGCGCGGGCTCGAACGGGAAGATGCACAGCACATGCTCGGCGCTGCGCCGGATCTTTTCCAGCCGGTGCGCGCGCCAGGCCCAGACCGAGGGGCAGACGAAGTGCGCGGTCTTCACCCCGGCCGCGCGCAGCGAGGCTTCGAGGTCGAGGTTGAAGTCCGGCGCATCGACGCCGATGAACACCCGCGGAGGCTGCGCCAGCAGACGCTCGCGCAGGCGGGCCCGGATGCCGACGATCTCGCGGTAGCGGCGCAGCACTTCCAGGCTGTAGCCGTGCACCGCGAGCTTGTCGCTGTGCCACCAGGCCTCGAAGCCGCGCCGCGCCATCTGCGGCCCGCCAATGCCGTGGGCCGCAAGGCCGGGCCAACGCGCCTGCAGGCCATCGAGCAGCAGGCCGGCCAGCAGGTCGCCCGAAGCCTCGCCGGCGACCATCGCCACCGGCATGGCGTAGGAGGAAAGAGACGCCGCGCCGGCCACCGAAGCACCGACGGGCAGCGCGGACGGCGCATTCATGGCGCCGGCTAGCGCAGGATGCCGCGCTGCGGCGTCACCCCGGCGAGAAAGCCGAGCATCAGGTCGACGTCGGGCTGCGCCTGCGGGAAGCGCCCGGCCAGCGCGCCGATCTGCGCCTGCGCCTGTTCGAGCGTGAGCCCCTCGCGGTACAGCGCCCTGTGCATGGCCTTGACCGCCGCGATGCGCTCGGCCGAGAAGCCGCGCCGGCGCAGCCCCTCGAAGTTCATCGAGCGCGCGCCGGCCGGCTGGCCCTGGCTCATCACGAAGGGCGGCTGGTCGGCGAACAGCAGCGCGCACATGGCCGTCATGCCATGCGCGCCGATGCGCACGAACTGGTGCACCACCGTGAAGCCGCCCAGGATCACCCAGTCGCCGACCTCGACGTGGCCGGCCAGTTGCGAGTTGTTGGCGAAGATGGTGTGGCTGCCCACGGCCACGTCGTGCGCCAGATGCACGTAGGCCATGATCCAGTTGTCGTCGCCCACGCGGGTCACGCCGCCGCCGCCGGGCGAGCCGATGTTGAAGGTGCAGAACTCGCGGATGGTGTTGCGGTCGCCGATGCGCAGCTCGCAGGGCTCGCCCGCGTACTTTTTGTCCTGCGGGATCGCGCCCAGCGAGTTGAACTGGAAGATGCGGTTGTCGCGGCCGATGGTGGTGTGGCCCTCGATCACGCAGTGCGCGCCGACCGTGGTGCCCGCGCCGATCCTCACGTGCGGGCCGATGATGGTGTAGGGGCCGACGCTGACCGAGCTGTCGAGCTCGGCCGCCGCATCGACGATGGCGGTGGAATGGATGCCGGTCACGGTCTCTGGAATCAAGGGCCGCGGCGCTTCAGGCGATGCTGCGCATGGTGCACATCAGCTCGGCCTCGCAGGCGACCTCGGTGCCCACCCGCGTCACGCCCTTGAACTTGAAGATGCCGGCCTTCATGCGCTCCAGCGTCACGTCCATGACGAGCTGGTCGCCGGGCTCGACCGGCCGCTTGAAGCGCGCGCCGTCGATGCCGGCGAAGTAATACACCGTCTTGTCGTCGGGCGTCACGCCCATCGTGTCGAAGGCCAGCAGCGCCGCGGCCTGCGCCATGGCCTCCAGCATCAGCACGCCCGGCATGACCGGGCGGTGCGGGAAGTGGCCGGTGAAGAACGGCTCGTTGATCGTGACGTTCTTCAACGCGCGGATGCTCTTGCCCTGCTCCAGCTCCAGCACGCGGTCGACCAGCAGGATCGGGTAGCGGTGCGGCAGTTGTTTGAGGATCTGGTGAATGTCCAACATGGTGGTCAGCGGGTGTCTGGTGATTCTCTGTTCTCGAGCGCCTTGAGGCGCTCGCGCAACCCATGCAGTTGCTTGAGGGAGGCGGCGTTCTTCTCCCACTTCGCATTCTCGTCGATGGGAAACAGGCCAGTGTACTGGCCCGGCTTGTGGATAGAACGCATGACCACCGAGGCCGCCGAGACGTGCACGTGGTCCGCCAGGCTCAGGTGCCCCAGCACCACGGCGCCCCCGCCCACCGTGCAGTGCGCGCCGATCACCGCACTGCCGGCGACGCCGGCGCAGCCGGCCATGGCGGTGTGCCGGCCCACGCGCACGTTGTGGCCGATCTGCACCAGGTTGTCGAGCTTCACGCCGTCCTCGATCACGGTGTCGCCCAGCGCGCCGCGGTCGATGCAGGTGTTGGCGCCGATCTCCACGTCGTCGCCGATGCGCACCGCGCCCAGCTGCTCGATCTTCTCCCAGCGCCCCTCATGCGGCGCGAAGCCGAAGCCGTCGGCCCCGATCACCGCGCCCGGGTGCAGGATGCAGCGCGCGCCGATGTGGCAGTCCTCCCCCACCGTGACGCGCGACGCCAGCACGGTGCCGGCACCGATGTGCGCGCCGCGCTCCACCACGCACAAGGGGCCGATCGATGCGCTCGGATCGACCAAGGCCTCGGGATCGACCACGGCCGATGGATGCACGCCGGCGCGCGGCGCCCGGCCCAGGTGGCGCTTCCAGAACTGGGTGAGGCGCGCGAAGTAGTAATAGGGCGCATCGGCCACAATGCAGGGCCCGCGTGCGAGCGCGGCGTCGCGCAAGGCCGGTGCGACGATGACACAGGCAGCCTGCGATCTTGCAAGCTGTTGCACATATCGGGGGTGACTCAGGAATGCGATCTGGCCCGGCCGGGCCGCTTCGAGCGGCGCCAGACCCTGGATCAGCAGCCCCCCATCGCCGTGCAGTTCGCCGCCAAGCGCGGCCACGATGGCATGGAGGGGGAGCGCCACGGGCGGACGAGGGCCGGCCGGCGCCTACTTGCCGCTGCCGGCAGCGCCGTTGAGGGCCTTGATCACCTTGTCCGTGATGTCGTACTTGGGGTTGATGTAGACGGCTTCCTGGAGGATCACGTCGTACTTCTCGGTCTCGGCCACCTGCTTGACCACCCGGTTCGCGCGCTCGAGCACCTGCTGCAGCTCTTCGTTCTTGCGCGCGTTGAGGTCTTCCTGGAACTCGCGGCGCTTGCGCTGGAAGTCACGGTCCTGGTCGACCAGCTGGCGCTGGCGCGCGGTGCGCTGGCTCTCGGACATGGTGGGCGCCTCACGCTCGAACTTGTCGGAGGCGGCCTTCAGGGCATCGCCCTGGTCGATCAGATCCTTCTCGCGCTTGGAGAATTCCTGCTCGAGCTTGGCCTGCGCGGCCTTGGCCGTGGTGGCTTCGCGGAAGATGCGGTCCGTGTTGACGAAACCTGCGCGGAATCCCTCGGATTGCGCGGATGCGGTCGCCGCCAGCGAGCCCAGCAGCAGGCCAACGGCGCAATGACGGATGATGGATTTCATTAGAAAGACGTTCCGATCTGGAATTGCAATTTCTGGATTCTATCCCCGGCAAACTTGCGCACCGGTTGTGCAAAGGCAAGACGCAGCGGGCCGACAGGGGATATCCAGCTCAGGCCGACGCCGGTGGAGACACGCATCTCGCCGGCGCGAATCGGCTGGTTCTCGCCGAAGACGTTGCCGACGTCCACGAAGGCGAACAGCCGCAGCGTGCGGTCGTTGCCAGCGCCGGGGAACGGCGCGGTCAGCTCGGTGTTGAGCGTGAACTTCTTGGTGCCGCCGATGGACGAGCCGGTCACGTCGCGCGGCCCCAGGGTGCCCTGGTCGAAGCCGCGGACCGACCCCAGGCCGCCCGAGTAGAAGTTCTTGAAGATCGGGAATGGCCGGCCGCCCAGCCCCTTGCCCGCGCCCAGCTCGGTGTTGAAGGAGAGCGTGAACTTCTTGTTCAGCGGCACGTACTGCTGGAACTGGTAGTTGCCGCGCACGTAGCGTGCGTCGCCCGCGACGCCGAGCTCCGAGTTGAAGCGCTGGTAGCGGCCGCGGTTGGGCACCAGGGCGCTGTCGCGGCTGTCGCGCGACCAGCCGATGGTCAGCGGCAGCGAGTAGGTCACGTAGCCGACCTGCTCGGCGTATTTCAGGTAGGCGCCGGGAATGTTGGTGCCCGGCTTGATCTCGGTGCGCTCGCCGCCGGCGCCGAAGAAGACGGTATCGGTCTCGCTGAACGGCACGCCGAAGCGCATGCTGGCGCCGGAGGTCAGCAGCCGGTAGTCGCCGCCCTGGTCCTGGTATGGACGCGTGGAGCGGTGGTACACGTCGATGGTGCGCGAGATGCCATCCTGCGTGAAGTACGGGTTGGTCGTGCTCAGCACGATGGCGCGGTTGTACTTGCTGGTGTTGATGTCCAGGCCCAGGTAGTTGCCCGAGCCGAACACGTTCTCCTGCTTGATGCCGAAGGTCAGCGCGATCTTCTCCGCGCTGGAGAAGCCTGCGCCCACCTGCAGGCTGCCGGTGGGCTTCTCGGTGACGTTGATGACGAGGTCGACCTGGTCGGGCGAGCCCGGCACGTCCTGCGTGTCGATGTTGACCTCGCTGAAGTAGCCCAGCCGGTCCACCCGATCGCGCGAGAGCTTGATCTTGTCGCCGTCGTACCAGGACGACTCGAACTGGCGGAATTCGCGGCGGATGACCTCATCGCGCGTGCGGTTGTTGCCGCTGACCATGATGCGGCGCACGTAGGCGCGGCGCGCCGGGTCGGCCTGCAGCACGAAGGCCACGCGGTTGTTGGCGCGGTCCACCTCGGGCACGGCCTCGACGCGGGCGAAGGCGAAGCCGAAGTTGCTGAAGTAGTCGGTGAATGCCTTGGTGGTCTCGGCGACCTGGTCGGCGTTGTAGGGCTCGCCGGGCCGGATCTTCACCAGCGACTTGAACTCGTCGTCGCGGCCGAGATAGTTGCCTTCGAGCTTCACGCCCGACACCACGTAGCGCTGGCCTTCGGTGACGTTGACGGTGATCGTGATGTCCTGCTTGTTCGGCGAGATCGCCACCTGGGTGGAGTCGACGCGGAACTCGAGGTAGCCGCGCGCCAGGTAGTAGGAGCGCAGGGTTTCCAGGTCGGCATTGAGCTTGGCGCGCGAGTAGCGGTCGGACTTGGTGTACCAGCTCAGCCAGCCGCCGGTATCGAGGTCGAACAGGCCCTTGAGCGTGGATTCGCTGAAGGCGCTGTTGCCGACGATGCGGATGTCCTTGATCTTGGCGGGCTCGCCCTCGGAGACGGTGAAGGTGAGGTTGACGCGGTTGCGCTCGATCGGCGTGACCGTGGTGACGACCTCGGCGCCATAGAGGCTGCGGTTGATGTACTGGCGCTTCAACTCCTGCTCGGCGCGGTCGGCCAGCGCCTTGTCGAACGGGCGGCCTTCGGTCAGGCCGACGTCGCGCATGGCCTTCTTCAGCGTGTCCTTGTCGAACTCCTTGGTGCCGGCGAAATCGACGTCGGCCACCGTCGGGCGCTCCTCCACGATGACGGTGAGCACGTCGCCGGAGACTTCCAGGCGCACGTCCTTGAACAGGCCGAGCGCGAACAGCGAACGGATGGCGCCCGAGCCTTTCTCGTCGTTGTAGGTGTCGCCGATGCGGAACGGCAGCGACGCGAAGATGGTGCCCGGCTCCACGCGCTGCAGCCCCTCGACGCGGATGTCGCGCACCGTGAACGGGTCGACCGCCCAGGCGGTATGGGCCGCGAAGAGCAGCGCGGCCACGGCCGAGACGGAACGCAGGCGGAAACGGGTGATGTGTTGCTTCATGGATCAGATCTCTGGCGGACGCCGGCCCGGCGGCGGAGCGGCGCCGGAACCCGCCGCATTATGACGGACGCGGCTCAACCGAAAAGGCGCGCGACGTCGTTGAACAGCGCGAGGGAGGTCATCATCAGCAGCAGCGCGACGCCGCCGCGCTGCAGGCGCTCCAGCCAGAGTTCGGACACGCCGCGCCCGGTGACCGCCTCCCACAGGTAGTACATCAGATGGCCGCCGTCGAGCACCGGCAGCGGCAGCAGGTTCAGCACGCCCAGGCTCACGCTGATCAGCGCGAGGAAGCTCAGGTAGTGGACCAGGCCCAGGCTGGCCGACTTGCCGGCGTAGTCGGCGATGGTGAGCGGCCCGCTCAGGTTCTTGATGGAGGCCTGCCCGATGAGCATGCGCCCGATCATGCGCAGGGTGAGCGAGGACACCTCCCAGGTCTTCTTCACGCCCTGCACCAGGCCGTCCACGGGGCCGTAGCGCACGGTCAGCATCGCCGGCTGCCCGCCCACGAAGGCGTTGATGCGGCCGAAGCTCGCGCCGTTGTCGTCGACCACCTGCGGCGTGACCGGCAGCGACAGCGACTCGCCCTCGCGCTCGATCTGCCAGGTCTGCGTGCGCGGCTCGCCGTCCTGCACCGAGGCCCGGATGGCCTCGCGCAACTGCTGGCCGTCGCCGATCGGGGTGCTGCCGATGCGGCGCACCACGTCGCCCTGGAGCAGGCCGGCGGCCGCGGCGGCGCCCTCGGGCTTGACCTCGCCGAGCACCGGCGGCGTCCAGGGGCCGACGATGCCGATGTCGCGGAACATCTGCAGGTTGGCGTCGCGCGCCTGCAGGCGGCTCAGTTCCAGGACGATGCTGCGCTCGGCGCCGGGGCCTTCGGCGCGCGTGGTGACGAGCTGCAGGTCATGGCCGTCGAGCGCGGCGCGGGTCAGCATCCAGCGCAGATCCTCGAAGGAGGCGACTTCGCGCGGCGTGTCTCCCGCGAAGCCCGCGCGCAGCACGCGCTCGCCGCCCTGCAGGCCGGCAGCGGCGGCGACCGAGCCCGCGGGCGGGGCCGGCAGCACCGGCAGCGGCTCCTGCACGCCGCCCCAGTTGACCGCGGCGTATAGCAGCACCGCCAGCAGCAGGTTGGCCGCCGGGCCGGCGGCCACCACGGCCGCGCGCTGGGCCAGCGGGCGGTTGTTGAAGGCCTGCTCACGCTCCTGGGGCGCGACCGGCGCCTCGCGCTCGTCCAGCATCCGCACGTAGCCGCCGAAGGGCAGCAGCCCCACCACGAACTCGGTCGGCGAACCCTTGGGCTGCCAGCGCAGGATCGGCGGGCCGAAGCCGATCGAGAAGCGCAGCACCTTCACGCCGCAGGCCACGGCCACACGGTAGTGGCCGTATTCATGCACCGCGATGAGCAGCGCCAGCGCCACGATGAAAGCCACGATGGTCATCAGCATGGGTATCCCCTTCTGGGTGGATCAGGCCTCGAACCGTGCGGCGCAGCGTTCGGCCGCTTCGCGCGCCAGCGCGTCCAGCGCGAGCAGGGCCTGCAGCGAGTCGAGCGGGGGCGGCGCCACGGCCTCGAGCGTGGCCAGGATGAGCTGGTGGATCTGGTCGAAGCGGATGCGCCGCGCGAGGAACGCCGCCACCGCCACCTCGTTGGCGGCGTTGAGCACGGCCGTCGTGCCCGGCACGGCGCGCAGGGCCTGCCAGGACAGGTGCAGGCCCGGAAAGCGGGTGGCATCGGCCTCTTCGAAGGTCAGCGCCGACAGCGTCGTGAAGTCGAGCCGGGGCGTGCCGCTCTCGATGCGCTCGGGCCAGGAGAGGCCACAGGCGATCGGCACGCGCATGTCCGGGGTGCCGAGCTGCGCCAGCACCGAGGCGTCGGAGAACTGCACCATCGAATGGATGATCTGCTGCGGGTGGATCACGACCCGGATCTGCTCGGGCGCCAGGTCGAACAGCCAGCGCGCCTCGATCACCTCCAGCGCCTTGTTCATCATGGTGGCCGAGTCCACCGATATCTTGCGGCCCATCGAGAAGTTGGGATGGGCGCACGCCTGCTCGGGCGTCACGTCGCGCAGCGTGCCCGGATCGCGGGTACGGAACGGCCCGCCGGAGGCGGTCAGCAGGATGTGGTCGACGCGGCGGCTCCAGGTCGCCGGGTCTTCGGGCAGGCACTGGAAGATGGCCGAGTGCTCGCTGTCGATCGGCAGCAACCGGGCGCCGCCGGCGCGCACCGCCTCCATGAACCAGCCGCCGCCCACCACCAGCGCCTCCTTGTTGGCCAGCAGCAGCCGCTTGCCCGCGCGCGCCGCCGCCAGGCAGGACGCCAGGCCGGCAGCGCCGACGATGGCCGCCATCACCAGATCCACCTCGGGATCGGATGCCATCATTTCAATAGCATCAAGCCCAGACAGAACCTGGGCTTCAAGCCCATTTGACTCGATTTTCTGGCGCAGCACGGCGGCCGCGGCCGCATCGGCCATCACCGCGAAGCGCGGGCGGAAGCGCGCGCACTGCTGCAGCATCAGGTCCACCTGGGTCGCGGCGCTGAGGGCGAACACCTCGAAGCGCTCCGGATGCCGCGCCAGCACGTCGAGCGTGCTGACGCCAATGGAGCCGGTGGAGCCGAGTACGGTGACGCGGCGGCGGGATTCGTTCATGGATTCAGTGGTTTACGACGCCAGCGGTCTGCAGAGCATCATCGCCAGCGGCAATGTGGGCAACAGGGCATCGACCCGGTCGAGCACGCCGCCGTGGCCGGGCAGCAACTGGCTGCTGTCCTTGGCGCCGGCGCTGCGCTTGACCAGCGACTCGATCAGGTCGCCGGCCACGCTCATCGCGGCCAGAAAAAGCACGCCCAGCACCATCAGCCCTGTGCCGTGCGCCGCCAGCCGGCTGTAGAAGCTGGGCACCGGAGCCCGCAGCGCAGCATCGGCCGCGACCCAGACGAAGGCCAGCAGCAGCACGCCCAGCATGCCGCCCCAAACCCCCTCCCAGCTCTTGCCCGGACTGATGGAGGGCGCCAGCTTGGCGCGGGTGAAGCGCAGGCCGAAGGCCCGGCCGGCGAAATAGGCGCCGATGTCGGCCACCCAGACCAGCACCAGCACCGACAGCAGGAAATTGGGGCCGATCACGCGCGCCTGCGCCACCGCCAGCCAGGCCAGCCACAGCGCCAGCAGACCGGCCGCCAGCCGCAGGGCGCGCGGCAGCCTGGGCCAGCCGGCCACGCCCGCGCGCAGCAGCGCCGCGCCGCCCAGCACCCAGAGCGCGCCGCCCACGGTCCAGAGCAGCGGAAGCGGCCGGCCGAGCAGGCCCAGCGCCCAGGAGCCGGCACACAGCGCCACGCAGGCCAGCGCCAGGCCAAGCGCGCCCGCGCCGCCGCAGCCGTTGAGCCGACCCCACTCCCAGGCGCCCGCGCCCATCATCAGCAGCGCGATGGCGCAGAACGGCAGCGGCGACGGATAGAACAGCGCCGGCAGCAGGATGGCCAACAGGACGATGGCGGTGATGACGCGCTGCTTGAGCATGGGGCCCTTCAGACCTGGGAGGCCAGGGCGGCGGCCGTGGCGGCGCGCGCGGGCGGCGGGGCCAGGGCGGCAGCGACCTGGGCGGAGGTCTGGCCGAAGCGCCGCTCGCGCCGCGCGAAGCAGGCCAGCGCCTCGTCCAGCGCGGCGGCGTCGAAGTCCGGCCAGAGCCGGTCGCTGAAGAAGAGCTCGGAATAGGCCGCCTGCCACAGCAGGAAGTTGCTGATGCGCTGCTCGCCGCCGGTGCGGATCAGCAGGTCCGGGTCGGGCACGTGGGCCAGCGCCATGGCGCGGTTGAGCGCCTCCTCGGTGATCGGCTCGCCGCGTTCGGCCAGGGCCTGCGCCGCCTGGGCGATGTCCCAGCGGCCGCCATAGTTGAAGCAGACGTTGAGCACCAGCCGCTGGTTGCCGGCGGTGGCCCGTTCGGCCTCGTCCAGCCCCCGCCGCACCTTGTCGGACAGCCCGCGCCGCTCGCCCGCGAAATGCAGGCGCACGCCGTCGGCATGCAGTTGCGGCACCTCGCGCGCCAGAGCCTTGGCCAGCAGTTCCATCAGGCCCGACACTTCCTCGGCCGGGCGGTTCCAGTTCTCGGAGGAAAAGGCGAAGACGGTCAGCACCGCGATCCCGCGCTCGACGCACAGGCGCACGCAGCGCCGCAGCGATTCCACGCCCTGCCGATGCCCGGCGATGCGCGGCAGGAAGCGGCGCGACGCCCAGCGCCCGTTGCCGTCCATGACGATGGCGACGTGGTGCGGCACCGCACTCATCTCAGTCGCCCAGGCGCTGCGCGCCACCCATGGCGCATGAAGCCGGCGCGCCGCATGCGCGAACATCCGCGGAACCGGCTCCGCCGAGCCGCAGGATGTGCCCCCCCGAGGGAGTGGGCGAAGACGCGAAGCGCGTAGCCTGGGGGTGTTTCATCGCTACACGGCCATGATTTCTTGTTCCTTGGCGGCGACGAGCCTGTCGACCTCGGCGATGTGCCGGTCGGTCACTTTCTGCACGTCGGCTTCGGCGCGTTTCTGGTCGTCCTCGGAGACATGCTTGTCCTTGACCAGCTTCTTCACCGCCTCGTTGGCGTCGCGGCGCAGGTTGCGCACGGCGATCTTGGCGCTTTCACCTTCGTTGCGCACCAGCTTGGTCATTTCCTTGCGGCGCTCCTCGCTCATCGGCGGCATCGGCACGCGGATCAGGTCGCCCATGGAGGCCGGGTTCAGGCCCAGGTCGCTTTCGCGGATGGCCTTCTCGATCTTGGCGCCCATGCCCTTTTCCCAGGGCTGGACGCTGATGGTGCGCGAGTCCAGCAGGGACACGTTGGCCACCTGGCTGATCGGCACCGGCGAGCCGTAGTAGTCCACCTGCACCGAATCGAGCAGCGCAGGGTTGGCGCGGCCGGTGCGGATCTTCGCGAGGTTGTTCTTGAAGGCGTTGATGGACTGGTCCATCCTGGCTTCGGTGTTGGTCTTGATGTCGGCGATGCTCATGTCGATTCTCCGGAGATGCTCAGGCTGGGGCGACCGGCGCCCGCGTGCTTCATACGTGGACCAGCGTACCCTCGTCTTCGCCCATGACCACGCGCCTGAGCGCGCCGTGCTTGAAGATGGAGAAAACCTTCAGCGGCAGCTTCTGGTCACGGCACAGCGCGAAGGCCGTGGCGTCCATGATGCCGAGATTTTGCGCCATCGCGTCGTCGAAGCTGATGCGCGCGTAGCGGGTGGCGCCGGCGTGGAGCTTGGGGTCCGCGTTGTAGACGCCGTCGACCTTGGTGGCCTTCAGCACCAGCTCGGCGCCGATCTCGGCACCGCGCAGCGCGGCGGCCGTGTCGGTGGTGAAGAAGGGGTTGCCGGTGCCGGCCGCGAAGACCACCACCTTGCCCTCTTCGAGGTACTGCAGCGCCTTGGGGCGCACATAGGGCTCGACCACCTGCTCGATCGCGATGGCCGACATCACGCGGGCCACCAGCCCCTGCTTGTCCATGGCGTCGGCCAGGGCCAGCGCGTTCATCACGGTGGCGAGCATGCCCATGTAGTCGGCCGTGGCACGGTCCATGCCCACGGCACCGCCGGCCACGCCGCGGAAGATGTTGCCGCCACCGATCACCACGGCCACCTGCACGCCCATGTGGGTGACCTCGGCGATCTCCCCGACCATGCGCACGATGGTGGCGCGGTTGATGCCGAAGGCATCGTCTCCCATCAGCGCCTCCCCGGACAGCTTGAGCAGGATGCGCTTGTAGGCTGGCTGGTCGGCGGGCATGGGGAACTCCTTGAGGCGGTATGCGTTGATGTTGTTCTGGAATACGGAAAAGCTGCGCAGCAGCCGCGGCGGCCCGTCAGCGGGTCCGCCGCGGCAGGCCCGTCCTCAGGCGGCGCTCTTGGCGGCGGCGACCTGCGCGGCGACTTCGGCGGCGAAGTCGTCGACCTTCTTCTCGATGCCTTCGCCTACGACGTAGAGCGTGAAGCCCTTCACGTTGGTGCTGGCGGCCTTGAGCATCTGGGCCACGGTCTGCTTGCCGTCGGCAGCCTTCACGAAGACCTGGTCGGCCAGCGAGACTTCTTTCAGGTACTTCTGCACGGCACCCTCGATGCGCTTGGCCGTGATTTCCGCGCTCTGGGCGGGCTTGCCGGCGGCGACCAGTTCCTTGTTGGCTTCGTCGGCCTTGCCTTCTGCCACCGCGCGCTCCTTGGCGATCAGCTCGGCAGGCACGTCGGCGCTGGTCAGGGCCACGGGCTTCATGGCCGCCACGTGCATGGCCACGTCCTTGGCGGCGGTGTCGTCGCCGTCGAACTCGACCACCACGCCGATGCGCGTGCCGTGCAGGTAGGACGCGAGCTTGGCGCCCGAGGCGAAGCGCTTGAAGCGGCGGAAGGACATGTTCTCGCCGATCTTGCCGATCAGGCCCTTGCGCACGTCCTCCAGCGTCGGGCCGAAGCCGTCCTGCTCGTAGGACAGCGCGCCCAGCGCGGCGACGTCGGCCGGGTCGTGCTTGGCGACCAGTTCGGCGGCGGCCTTGGCCAGCGCGATGAAACTGTCGTTCTTGCTGACGAAGTCGGTTTCGCTGTTGACCTCGATCAGGGCGCCGGTGGTGCCGTCGATGTAGCTGGCGACCACGCCTTCGGCGGTGATGCGGGCAGCCGCCTTGCCGGCCTTGTTGCCGAGCTTGACGCGCAGCAGCTCTTCGGCCTTGTCCATGTTGCCTTCGGCCTCGGTGAGGGCCTTCTTGCACTCCATCATGGGGGCGTCGGTCTTGGCGCGCAGTTCGGCGACCATGCTTGCGGTAATTGCAGCCATCAGTATTTCTCCGTCTTCAGTTCAAACCATCGTTGTCGGCTAAAAAAAAGGGGCGACAACGCCCCTTCCTTGGCGGCAGGAAGCGCCGATCAGGCGGCAGCGCCCTCTTCCACTTCCACGAATTCGTCGCCGCTCTCGCTGGAGACGGCCTTGACGACGTCATTGACCGCATTGGTGCGGCCTTCGATCACGGCGTCGGCCATGCCGCGGGCATACAGCGCCACGGCCTTGGCCGAGTCGTCGTTGCCGGGGATCACGTAGTCGATGCCCTCGGGCGAGTGGTTGGAGTCCACCACGCCGATCAGCGGGATGCCGAGCTTCTTGGCTTCGGCGACGGCGATCTTGTGGTAGCCCACGTCGATCACGAAGATGGCGTCGGGCAGCGCGGTCATGTCCTGGATGCCGCCGATGTCCTTCTCGAGCTTGTCGATCTCGCGCGAGAACGTGAGCTGCTCTTTCTTGGACAGGCCTTCGAGGCCGGCTTCCTGCTGGGCCTTGAGGTCCTTCAGGCGCTTGATCGAGGTCTTGACCGTCTTGAAGTTGGTCAGCATGCCGCCGAGCCAGCGCTGGTCGACGTAGGGCACGCCTGCGCGCTGCGCTTCGCTGGCCACGATCTCGCGCGCTTGGCGCTTGGTGCCGACGAAGAGGATGGTGCCGCGGTTGGCGGACAGCTGCTTGGCGAACTTGGCCGCCTCCTGGAACATCGGCAGCGATTTTTCCAGGTTGATGATGTGGATCTTGTTGCGATGACCGAAGATGAACGGGGCCATCTTGGGGTTCCAGAAGCGGGTCTGGTGGCCGAAGTGGACACCGGCTTCCAGCATTTCGCGCATGGTGACGGACATGGTGATCTCCAAAGGTTGGGTCTGAAATCCAGTCCTCATTTGCGCAGGGCGCGCAACACCTTGAGGTGGACTGGTTTGCGATTTGTTCCTGCCAGGCAGCCCGATGCGGCCCGGTGAAACCCAAAGAGTATAGCATGCAGGGTTTTCCCGGGCTTGCCTCCGGCAGCACCGCGCGCGGGGCGCGGCGCCATTCCGATCCTCTCTAGATTGATAGCATGAAGCCCAGGAATTACCTAGGCTTCAGGCACTTTTGGCTTGCAAACAGAACATCCATGAAGATTGCCATCGTCGGTGCCGGGATGGCCGGCATCGCCACCGCCTGTGAACTGGCCTCCGACGGCCACGCCGTGACCGTTTTCGAACGCCGCGGCGCCGCCGCCGAGGAGGCCAGCTTCGGCCATGCCGGCCTGGTGGCCCCGGCCTGCATGGTGGGCCATCTCGGCAGCGAGGCCATTCCGGTGCGCGGCTGGGAGGCCTCGCCCGGCGCCTGGAGCTGGCGCCGCCGGCAGCACGGCTCGCGGCAGGCGGCGGCCGGCACCGACGCCCGGCTGGCGCTGGCGCGCTTGAGCCAGGAGCGGCTGCGCCTGATGGCCGGCGCGCTCGAACTGCACTACCAGCGCGCCGACGGCGTGCTGGTGCTGATGCGCAGCGCCAAGGAGCGCCGGCGGCTGGCCCCGCTCTGGGAGGCCCTGCGCGGCGCGGGCCTGGCGGCCCACGAGGCCGGCGCCGCCGCCATCCGCACGCTCGAGCCCGGGCTCAATGCCGATACGCCATTGGCCGGCGCCATGCACCTGCCGGGCGACGAGGTCGGCAATTGCCGCCAGTTCGCCCTGCTGCTCAAGGCCGAGGCCGAGCGCCACGGCGTCATCTTCCACTTCGGCACCACGGTGGAGCGCGTGGAGGGCGGCGCCGCGCCCGCCCTGCGGCTGCAGGGCCACTCCACGCCCTGGCCCTGCGACGCGGTGGTGCTCTGTGCCGGCACGGCGGCGCCGGCGCTGCTGCGGCCGCTCGGGCTGCATCTGCCCTTTGCCACGCTGCACGGCTATTCGGTCAGCGCCCCGATCCGCGAGCCGCTGCATGCGCCCGGCAGCGCCGTGGTCGACGCCGGCAGCGGCGCCACCATCGTCCGCCTGGGCGACCGGGTGCGCGTGGCGGGCGCCGCGCACTTCGGCAACGCCTCCGAGGCGCAGCGCAAGACCGCCCTGCAATCCCTGTACCGCGCGCTGCACACCTGGTTCCCCGGCGCCGCGCGCCTAGTGGGCGGGCTGGCGCAGGAGTGGCACGGCCAGCGCCTGGTGCTGCCCGACGGTCGCCCGCTGCTGGGCGCCTCTGGCACGCCCGGCGTCTGGCTGCACCTGGCCCATGGCGGCCATGGCTGGACCGGCGCCTGCGGCGCGGCGCGGCTGGTGGCCGACGCGATGGCAGGAGAAACGCCCGCCGTGCCGCTGGACGCCTTCTCAGCGCAGCGCTTCCGCTGAACACCCGGGACGCCCATGGACCGCATCACCCCCGCGCAGCCCCACGCCCTGCACGACACCGCCGCCACGCGGCAGATCGAACGGCGCCTGCAGCAGAGCCTGCCGCCCTGCACGCTGATGCAGCGCGCCGGCCATGCCAGCGCGCGGCTGGCGCAGGCCCTGGCGCCGCATGCGCGCAGCATCTGGATCGCCTGCGGGCCGGGCCACAACGGCGGCGACGGGCTGGAGGCCGCGGCGCTGCTGCAGCAGGCCGGCCGGCCGGCCTGGGTCACGCTGCTGGCCGAGCCCGCGCGCCTGCCGCCGGACGCGCGCCACGCACTGCAACGCGCCCAGGACGCGGGCGTGCGCTTCGGGCCGCCGCCGGCGGCGGGCGCCTTGAGCGCGCAGGACCTGGCCATCGACGCCGTGCTGGGCATCGGCGCGGCGCCCGGGCGCGCCGACGCATGGCTGCAGCAGGCCATCGCCGCGCTGGCCGCATGCGGCGCGCCGGTCCTGGCGCTGGACCTTCCCTCGGGCCTGGATGCCGACACGGGCACGTTCAACTCAAAATTGATAGCTGAAAGCCCAGGAACTATCTGGGCTAGAGGCCTATTTCATGCAAAAAACACCCTGAGCCTGCTGACCCTGAAGCCCGGCCTGTTCACCGCCCAGGGGCGCGACATGGCCGGTGCGGTCTGGTTCGACGACCTGGGCAGCGGCGCGCAACGGCACCCGCCCACGGCTTGGCTGGCCGGCGCGGCGGGGCCGGAGCGCCGCCTGCATGCCTCGCACAAGGGCAGCTACGGCGACGTGGCCGTGATCGGCGGCGAAGGGCTGGCGCGCGCCGGGCGCGGCATGAGCGGCGCGGCCCTGCTCGCGGCCACCGCCGCGCTGCATGCGGGCGCCGGCCGGGTGCTGCTGGCGCTGCTGGAGGGCAACGCCGGTTTCGGCATCGACCCGGCGCAGCCCGAACTGATGCTGCGCAGCACGGAAGCGCTGGATCTGCGCAGCGGCGCCGTGGTCTGCGGCTGCGGCGGCGGCGACGCGGTGCGCGGCGTGCTGCCGCGCGTGCTCGGCGAGGCATCGCGGCTGGTGCTCGACGCCGACGCGCTCAACGCCATCGCGGCCGACGCGCAACTGCGCCGCCAGCTCGCCCGCCGCGCCGCGGCCGGCCAGCCCACGGTGCTCACGCCGCATCCGCTGGAGGCCGCGCGCCTGCTGGGCCAGACCGCCGCCGAGGTCCAGGCCGACCGGCTGGCCGCGGCCCGCAGGCTGGCCGAGGACTGCGGCTGCACCGTGGTGCTGAAAGGCTCGGGCAGCATCGTGGCCGCGCCGCGGCAGGCGCCCTCGATCAACCCCACCGGCAACGCCCGCCTGGCCACCGCGGGCACCGGCGACGTGCTGGCCGGCATGGTGGGCGCCGGCCTGGCCCGGGGTGCGGACGCTTTTTCAGCAGCCGTCGCGGCGGTCTACCGGCACGGCGCCTTGGCCGACCAGTGGCCGCCCGGCGCGCCCCTGACGGCCAGCGCGCTGGCGCGACGCTAGCGCCGCAGTTCTCAGCCTCGCCCGGCGAAGGGCATCTTGGTGGCCATGACCGTGTGGAACATGACGTTGGCCTCCAGCGGCAGACTGGCCATGTAGCGCACCGATTCACCGACGATGCGCACGTCCATCACCGGCTCGGCGGCGACCTCGCCATGGGCCTGCAGCACGCCGCGCGCCATGCGCTCGGCCATCGGCGTCAGCGCGTTGCCGACGTCGATCTGCCCGACGGCGATGCCGAAGGCGCGGCCGTCGAGCGAGGCGGTCTTGGTCAGGCCCGAGACGCCGTGCTTGGTGGCGGTGTAGGCGATGGAATGCGGCCGTGGCGTGGTGGCGGAGATGGAGCCGTTGTTGATGATGCGACCGCCGCGCGGCGTCTGCGCCTTCATCACGCGGAAGGCTTCGCGCAGGCACAGGAACATGCCGGTGAGGTTGACGTCGACCACCGCCTGCCAGCGCTCCAGGCTCAGCTCGTCGATCGGGCTGGTGGCGCTGGTGCCGGCGTTGTTGAACAGCAGGTCGACCCGGCCGAAGGCCTGCACCGCAGCCTGGAACAGGGCCGCGACCGAGGCTTCGTCCGCCACATTGGCCGGCACGGCGCGCACGCGCGCGGCGTCGGGCGCCAGCGCCGCGACTTCCTCCAGAGGCGCGGCGCGGCGCCCCGCGAGCACCACGCGCCAGCCGTCGTCGAGCAGGGCCAGCGCGGCGGCGCGGCCAATGCCCGTGCCCGCGCCGGTGACGATGGCCACGCCGCGTGGCGGTGCGGTGTCTGCTGCCATGAAAAGTTCCTCCGATGCTTGGTTCGATCGGCGCCTTCTCAGCGCCGGGATTTGCGCGACTTGCTCTTGGCCACGGCCTTCTTGACCGAGGCCTTGAGCGCCTGCAGCGGCGAGCGCGGCGGCAGGCGCGGCTCGCTGGCGGCGAAGTCCGCCCCCTGCTCCTTGCGCTGGCGCGCGGCGCGCTTGTCGGCGGCGCTGGCCGGCGTGCCGTCGGGCTCGCGCACGCCCTTCTCGCGCATGGCGCGCGGCTGCAGGTCTTCACCCTCGCGCACCAGCCGGAAGTCGATCTTGCGGCCATCGAGGTCGACCCGGCTCACCTGCACCCGCAGGCGCGAACCGACCGCGTAGCGGATGCCGGTGCGCTCGCCGCGCAGTTCCTGGCGCGCCTCGTCGAAGCGGAAATACTCGCCGCCGAGTTCGGTGATGTGCACCAGGCCCTCGACGTACATGGCGTCGAGCGTGACGAAGATGCCGAAGCTGGTGACGGCGGTGACCACGCCGCCGTACTCCTCGCCCAGGTGCTCGCGCATGTACTTGCACTTGAGCCAGGCCTCGACGTCGCGGCTGGCCTCGTCGGCGCGGCGCTCGTTGGCGCTGCAGTGCAGGCCGGCGGCCTCCCAGGCCAGCATTTCCTTGGGGCTGGCGGCCAGGGCGACCACCTTCTGCGACGGCGGCTTGACGCGCTGGGCCAGCCGCTTGGCGAGCTTGGCGTGGGCTTCGCCCGGCGTGGGCAGCGAGGGCAACTGGTACTTGGTTTTGCCCAGGATGGCCTTGATGACCCGGTGCACCAGCAGGTCGGGGTAGCGGCGGATCGGGCTGGTGAAATGGGTGTAGGCCTCGTAGGCCAGGCCGAAGTGGCCGCTGTTGATCGGCGTGTAGATCGCCTGCTGCATGGAGCGCAGCAGCATGGTGTGGATCTGCTGCGCGTCGGGGCGCTCCTTGGTGGCCTGCGCGATGGCCTGGAACTCGCCGGGCGCCGGATCGTCGCTGATGGACATGCCCACGCCCATGGCCTTGAGGTAGCTGCGCAGGATGTCCTTCTTCTCCGGCGTCGGGCCTTCGTGCACGCGGTAGAGGCCGGGCTGGCCGCCCTGCAGGATGAAGTCCGCGCTGCAGACGTTGGCCGCGAGCATCGCCTCTTCGATCAGGCGGTGCGCCTCGGTGCGGGTGCGCGGCACGATCTTCTCGATGCGGCCGTTCTCGTCGCAGACGATCTGCGTCTCGGTGGTCTCGAAATCCACGGCGCCGCGCACGCTGCGCGCAGCCAGCAAGGCGCGGTAGACGTCGTGCAGGTTGAGCAGGTCGGGCACGCGTTCCTTGCGCCTGGCGGCCTCGGGGCCGCGCGTGTTCGACAGGATGGCCGCCACCTCGGTATAGGTGAAGCGCGCATGGCTGAACATCACCGCCGGATAGAACTGGTAGGCGTGCACCTCGCCCTTGGCCGTGACGAGCATGTCGCAGACCATGCACAGGCGCTCGACCTCGGGGTTGAGCGAGCACAGGCCGTTGGAGAGCTTCTCCGGCAGCATCGGGATCACCCGGCGCGGGAAGTAGACGCTGGTGGCGCGCTCGTAGGCGTCGATGTCGATGGCGTTGCCGTTATGCACGTAGTGGCTCACGTCGGCAATGGCCACCAGCAGGCGCCAGCCCTTGCCACGGCCGACGCGGGCCGGCTCGCAGTAGACCGCATCGTCGAAGTCGCGCGCATCCTCGCCGTCGATGGTGACCAGCGGAATGTCGCGCAGATCGACGCGGTCGCGGCGGTCCTGCGCGCGTACCTTGTCGGGCAGCGCCTTGGCCAGCGCCAGGCACTCCTCGGAGAACTCATGCGGCACGCCGTACTTGCGCACGGCGATCTCGATCTCCATGCCGGGGTCGTCCACCTCGCCGAGCACCTCGACGACGCGGCCCACGGGCTGGCCGTACAGCGCAGGCGGCTCGGTGAGCTCGACCACCACGACCTGCCCGGTCCTGGCCGCGCCGGTCGCGCCCTTGGGGATCAACACATCCTGGCCATAGCGCTTGTCCTCCGGCGCCACCAGCCAGACACCGCTCTCCTGCAGCAGCCGACCGATGATCGGCTGGGGCGGGCGCTCGACGATCTCGAGCACGCGGCCTTCGGGCCGCCCCTTGCGGTCATGGCGCACGATGCGCGCCTTGACGCGGTCCTTGTGCAGCACTGCGCGCATCTCGTTGGCAGGCAGATAGACGTCGGATTCGCCATCGTCCCGCAGCAGAAAACCATGGCCGTCACGGTGGCCTTGAACTGTTCCAACAAATTCTTCGAGCATGCTGCTTTGTTTCGTCATTTCTGTATATATAATCGTGTTTTTCCTGAAATGCCCAGGTGGCGGAATTGGTAGACGCACTAGTTTCAGGTACTAGCGAGTAACATCGTGGAGGTTCGAGTCCTCTCCTGGGCACCAAGATTCTTGGTTTGAAAGCCCCGCAAATCGTCGATTTGCGGGGCTTTTTCCTTGTCGGCCGCCATGCGGGCGGCTGCGCATCGGGCATCGCAGGCGGGCAACAGCCTCAGGGCACGCCCGGACGCATCAGCGTCAAAGACAGACCCGCAAAAGTGGAACAGCGTGTGTCTCCAGAAGTGGCAGAAGAGCGAGGCCACCCGCGGGCGTCTCGCCGCCATTGTGACGCATGCCCTCACCCGCAGGGCGGGCGCGCCCCAGGCGCAGGCGCCACGCCGGGGCAACTGATGGTTACGCCCATGGGCGGTTGCCGGCGCCACGATGCTGTCGAGGAGAACATCACCCAGACCATTGCATTCCACGCCAACTGGGCCTTTCTCAACCGACCAGGGAACAGACCATGAACAAGCCTGCCTACACCATTTCCGACAACGAGCTGACGGAGCTGCGTCGCCGCAATGAGGAGCGCTCGCGCGCCGCGGCGGCCGCGCTGGGCTGCAAGTATCTGATCCATCCCGCCAACCGCGTGCGGCGCCAGCCACGGCCATCGGTGCTGCGGTCACAGGAACTGATGCTGGTGTGAGGCGCACGCCGCGGCGGGCCCGCGCGCGCTCAGACAGGCAGCGCCACCAGATCGTGGCCATCCGTGCCCACGATGCGGGCCCGCGTGAATTCGCCCACCTTCAGGGTCTTGCTCAGCTTCTCCGGCGGCAGCAGCTTCACGGTGCCGTCGATTTCCGGCGCATCCGCATAGCTGCGGCCGACGCCTCCCTTGCGCCCCATGGCGGGAGCGGAGTCCACCAGCACCTGCATGGTCGCGCCGATACGCTTGTGCAGCTTGGCGGCAGAGACTTCTTCCGCCACTGCCATGAAGCGCGCGCGGCGCGCCTCGCGCTCCTCCAGGGGCAGCATGCCCGGGATGTCATTGGCCACCGCGCCGTCCACAGCGCTGTAGGCGAAGCAGCCGGCCCGGTCGATCTGCGCTTCGCGCACGAAGTCGAGCAGGTGCTGGAACTCGTCCTCCGTCTCACCCGGGAAGCCCGCGATGAAGGTGCTGCGGATGACGATCTCCGGACAGGCCTCGCGCCAGCGTAGGATGCGTTCCAGGTTCTTCTCGCCACTGGCCGGACGCTTCATGCGGCGCAGCACCTCGGGATGGCTGTGCTGGAACGGCACGTCGAGGTAGGGCAAGGCCAGGCCCTGCGCCATCAGCGGCACCACCTCGTCCACGCTCGGATAGGGGTAGACGTAGTGCAGCCGCACCCAGGCGCCGTAGGGTTCGGCCATTTCGCCCAGCGCCTGCACCAGTTCCAGCATGCGCGTCCTGACCGGTCGCCCGTCGAAGAAGCCGGTGCGGTACTTCACGTCCACCCCGTAGGCGGAGGTGTCCTGGCTGATCACCAGCAGCTCCTTGACACCACCCTCGAACAGCGCCCGCGCTTCTTTCAGCACGTCGCCGATCGGCCGCGACACCAGGTCGCCGCGCATCGAGGGAATGATGCAGAAGGTGCAGCGGTGGTTGCAGCCTTCGCTGATCTTCAGATATGCGTAGTGCTTGGGCGTGAGCTTGACGCCGGCCTCGCCCATGGCATTGGGGACCAGGTCCAGGAAAGGGTCGTGCGGCTTGGGCAGATTCAGATGGACCGCATCCATGACCTCCTGCGTGGCATGCGGCCCGGTGACCGCCAGCACGCTGGGATGCATCTGGCGCACCAGGTTGCCGCCGCCCTCCCCGCTGCGCGCCCCCAGGCAGCCCGTGACGATCACCTTGCCGTTTTCGGCAAGCGCCTCGCCAATGGTGTCCAGGCTCTCCCTGACCGCATCGTCGATGAAGCCGCAGGTGTTGACGATGACGAGATCGGCGCCCTCGAAGGTCTTGGAGGTCTGGTAGCCCTCAGCGCTGAGCTGGGTCAGGATCAGCTCGGAATCGGTCAGGGCCTTGGGGCAGCCAAGGCTCACGAATCCGACGCGGGGCGCCGCGGAACCTGTGATTTTCGTGGGGGAGAGAACTTCACTCATCCCGTCATTGTCCCCGTTCCGCGGGCGGTGCCGTCAAAACAGGGCCATTCAGAGCGCCAGGCGACGCCCTTCAGCGCTTGAGCCCGAACGCGCCGAACATCTGCTCGGTCTGCTTCTGCAACTGCTCCTGCATCTGCAGGAAGGTGTTCTTGGATTGCTCCACGTAGTTGCCCATCATGCCCTGCATGAGCGGCGACTGCATGTTCATGAATTGCGCCCACATCTCGGGCGTAAGCCCCTTGGACTGCTCGGCGAGCTTGGCCTGGATGTCGGTGAAGGCCTGGACGTTCTTCTCGAGATAGGCGCCCATGAATCCCTGCATGGCGTGGCCGTAGAAGCGGATGATGTTGGCGAGAACCGCTTCGCTGAACATCGGCGCGCCGCCCGCCTCTTCTTCCAGGATGATCTGCAGCAGGATGCTGCGGGTCAGGTCCTGGTTGGACTTGGCATCGCGGACCACGAAGGATTCGCTCGCCATGACCAGTTGCTTGACCTCGGTCAGCGTGATGTAGGCTGAAGTGGTGGTGTCGTAGAGACGCCGGTTCGGGTATTTCTTGATGATGCGCTGCGCAGGAGCGCCGCCGGCCGACTTGGGGTGTTGCAATGGAGACTCCTCTGCCCGGAGCATCCGGACTTTCTGCACTGCAACACATTCTAGGAAGGGGCGCCTCCCCGTTGCCGCAGGATAACCCTGAGAGCCCGGCCACCGAGGGATGCCGGGCCCCGCCCCACTCAACCGCCCTTGTGGGCGCGCTTGCCAGGGTTCTTCTTGCTGCGCGTGGCCGATCCACGCTCCAGGCTGCGGCGCTGGCCACGGCCCGCCGCGGTCAGCGTGGTGCCCGGAAGCGGCACGGGGGCCGGGGCGCGTTTGCGGTCGGCTTCGGTCACGATCTTGTTGCCCATATGGATGCTCCTTGCAAGTGAAAAAACTGAAAAAACTCAAGCGTCGATTAGGCCATACATCCTGAACGCACCGGCGCTGGCCGTGCAGGCTCAGGGCCCCGACACCAACAGGCCGAAAGGCGGAACTGCCTTCGCCTCGGACCGATGCATGCGCACCGGACCACTGTCCTGCTCGGCACTGTCGCCATCGCTCTCGTCGTCGGTGTCCAGCCCGTCCACGCGGACCAGCGGGATCTGCGCGCGCCGCGCCTCCAGCGCCTCGCCCGACAGCCCACTGAGCTCATCCAGCGTCACGGGGCGGTGGAGGTGCAGTTCATAGGCCACCAGTGCCAGCAGGCCGGCGATCACGGTCAAGAGAAAGTTGGTGTATTTCATCCAGGCGGACAGGCTGTGGACGGTGCCGGCAACGCAAAAGCCGCTTCAAGTTCCCCGGAGGTTCCCTGAAGCGGCTTTCTGTATTGTAGGCGCGATTGGACTTGAACCAGTGATGTCCCCCAACTACCCAGGGAAGCGATCGTGTCTTGACCGCCTGAAACCGCCTCGAAACGCCTCAAAAACCCCAGATAAAGCCCCAAACGCCGCGACCTTTGGAAGGGCCAAAAATGAAAATCGGCCTCTTTGCCGAGCATCGACAGCGTGTCGTTTTTTCCATCATCGCTGGCCCTTCCTGGGTCGATCTCATACTCGCCAGATACCGGCGAGCAGCTTCGCCCTCCATCTGCGGCCAGGCTGCAGATGCAGAGGTGAGAGATCCCCCCCCGTCCTGTCGCTTAGCGGGCACCGGCCTGCAGGTCCTAGCGCAGGCGCGGGGTATGCGGGAATTCTGGTCAGCGAGAGGACAGGAAGAGCACCTGCACCGGGACTACCGCACATTGAGCGATGGAGTATAGGAACTGCGGCTGCACCGGGAGCGGCGAACTCGCCTACTGGCGCAGATCACGGGACCGTGGAGACGATCCGCTCAGTCAATGGCCAGTCCGTCACCATCTATGTGCTGGCGAAAGCCTTCGGGGCGGCGATCTTCTTCTTGCTGATCGCGTTGGTGCTTGCCTGGGGTTCCTGGCAGGAAATCCAGGCTGAAGTTCTAAGAGCGGCTAACAAAACAAAGGGAGGTTGCGAGCACAGATGACACAACAAGCCAGGGAAAGCAGCGCGACATGAATGTCGATGCGGCGCTCGAAGCGGGTTCGCAGCTTGCCGAACGCGGCCAGCCA
>NZ_JAELTO010000068.1 GCF_016428875.1 Xylophilus sp. ASV27 | reverse complement strand
CTACGGGTTCCTCATGGCCGAGCGCCTCGTCGCCGACAAGTCTGTCGGCGATAAAAAAAACTTCATCGAACGCCAGGTGCCTGCCCTTCCCGAGGATTACGTCCCCCGAGGCAGTCCTGCGCGCGCAGCGCCACGTGGCGACGTCGATCACGACACTGCGTCATCGACTGAGCTACCAACTGATCGCTCGTCTCGGGCAGTGCCCATGCTGCGGAAGGGCAAGCGCAAAGCATCTTTTATGACACAGTAAGACTAGGGCAACGCTGAACAAGTCCCTCGCGTGTCGCGCATCCCTGCTGTGGGCGGTCTGCGGCGTTGCAAATCCTCGCCATAGCTGCGGCTATGGCTGCGGTTTGCGCCTTGCATCCCATCTCACACCAGGGCGCGCGCCACCACGCGGACTTATTCAGCGTTACCCTAGCACTCGATGTGTCGCAGGCCTCGTACTTCGGCAAGCGCTTCGCGGCCGTGGGCCAGGGCGCCAAGACCCCTCTCCAACTGCTGACGGATCTGCAATCCGAAGCCAGCGACCTGATCAGCTATGACCTGCTGGCCGAGCTGCGCATGGCGCCTGTCGAAGGCGACGATGTGCTGGAAGGCAAGGAAGAAGGCTAGCGCTTCTACACCGATGAGCTGTACATCGACCAAGTGCGTGCCGGCGTCAACACGGGTGCCCATGAAGAACATGGACGCCATGGAGCTGGACAGGTCCACGCGGGGCGCGGCGTGGATCACACGCTGGTTCGCATCCGTGGCGGCAAACCCGAAGTGATGTTGATTTTTCCGAAGGCGGATGTAGGCGCCAAAACCCAAAAAAGCCCTTCGGCACCCGCAAAGGTACCGAGAGGCTTTTTCTTGTTTCTACACCACCTGTGTCCCCGGCATGTCCCCGGGGGCCAAGTGCAATTCGTAAGCCATTGATGCATAAGCAATTCAATGGCCTCCTCGACAGGAATCGAACCTGTATCTAGCGCTTAGGAGGCACTCGTTCTATCCATTGAACTACGAGGAGAGCCTTAGATTGTAGAACGGCGTATGCCCTGCCTGCGGGCCGGACGCTTCAGCGCTCGCCTGTTGCATGGTTGAACGCGCCGGGATGATTCTCGAGGCTTCCCGTCAAGGCGGCATGGAGGACGGCGCGGCCGTCTACCGACTCGGGGCCGCCGCCGATGTCGAGCCAGGTCAGGTGTTCGGTGCCCTGCTTCGGGCCGCGCACGGAGAGCACGCCGTACATCATGTTTTGCCAGTTGTTCCGAGCCGCAGTCGTGCGGCTTGCACGCGAACATGACGTAGAACTCCCGTCCATCGAAGGGCACGACGTTCGCTGGAGATTCGGTGCCAGCACGCGGCGCCCACGCCGGCAGCCGGCGGCCCTTCTTCATCGCGTCGAATGCCGCGCTCGCCTCACGGTCGCTGGTTCCTTGTCAAATTACATTTGCTGCGGCATCTGCGCGCCCACCCACTCAGTTGTAGGTGATGGTGTAGATCAGGTCCAGCGCACTCTTGGTGCCGGTCTGGCCGCGCAGTTGCAGGCGCCGCGACAGGTCGTAGAAGATGTAGAGGGTGCCGAACGTGCCCGAGAGACTGCGCTCATAGGTCACGTAGATCTTCTGGGATATCCGCTTGCCGAAGGTGAGGGCGGCGGCCGAGGCGTCGGTGCCGGAGCCCGGGCCCTTGAAGCCGATCTCGTCCAGGCCGACCTTGGCGGCGATGTTTCCCGAGCTTCCCTTGCCGCCCGACAGCAGTGCCAGCGCGGCCTGCTGCAGCAGCGCGGCCTCGGCGCCACCATTGGCGGCGCTGCGGCCCAGCACCACCCAGGACAGGGTTTCGGCGTCGGTCAGTGCCGGGTCCGAGTACAGCCGCACGCTCGGCGACTGCGCGGTGCCTGTGACCTGCACACCGGCACGCACCGCGATGTTGGGCCGGATCGCCAGGATGTCGAGCGAGGGATTGTCGTAGGGGCCGTTGAAGCGGATCACGCCGGACTCGACGTCGAGCTGCTGCCCATAGGCCCGGTACCGACCCTGGTCGGTGCGGATGTCGCCGGTGATCAGCGGCGGCCGGTCCAGGCCCGCGCTGCTGCGGATGTCGAGCTTGCCCGTCAGGCGCGTGGTGATGCCGCGCCCCTGCACCGCGAAGTCGTTGCCCAGGTCGAAGCTGACCGCGATGTCGGGCGGCTTGGCCGTGGCCACTTTGCGCGAGGCGCGCTCGATGCGCTCGGCCTTGGCGGCGGCCTCGCGGTCGCGTGCCGCGGAGCGCACCACGACGTCGGAGCCCAGTTGCGGCGCCGTGTCGTCGGGAAGGATGATGGCGGCGCGGTCGGTCCTGAGGTCGCCGCGCAGAACCAGCCGGCCGTCGTCGGTGCGGGCCTGCAGGTCGCCCGAGAGGGTCACCTGGCGGTCGCTGCGTACCGATACGCGAAGGGCTTGCGCCGTGGCTTTCAGGTCCAGTGCCAGACCGGCGGCGCCCGCCCAGCCCAGCGTGCCGCGCAGCATGAGGCTGCCGCCGTCGGCGGTGGACAGGCTGCTCGCGGTGGCGCGGCTGCCACCGATGCCGGAGATGCGGGTGTTGCTGCCGGTGCCGCCGCGCAGGCTGAATTCGGTGATTTCCAACTGGGTGCCGCGCAGCGTGGAGCGCAGCCGGCCGTCGCGCAGTTCTATGCCGTCGACCGCGGAGCGCAGCGACAGGTCGTCGGCGGCCAGCGTGCCGGTCCATTGCGGTTCGTTGCGCCTGCCGGCCAGCGTGGCGTCGGCCTGCAGCGTGCCCTGCACCCGCCAGCCGGGCGGCGCCAGCATGGACCAGGCGCCGATGCTGGGCAACCGGGCCTGCAGCCGGCCCTCGAGCGGGGCGTCTTCGGGCCAGCTCCAGCCGCCGTCCTGGCGCTGCAGGCGGGTGCTGGCAGAGGCCATGACCTTGCCGGCGCGTTCGCTGTCCCAGGCCAGTTCCGCCCGCACCGCGTTGCCGTCGGCCATGAGCGCCAGGCGAGCTTCGCGCAGCCCGGCGCTGGTGGTCGGCTGCGCGGCCTCGCTGCGCTGCGTCGTGCCGGAGCCGCTGCTGCTGACATGGGTGGTCGAGGGCGCATCCTCGGCCAGCACCCGGATGTCGCCGCTGCGGCGCATCAGGCTGGCGCGCGCGCGCAAGGTGTCGCTCGCGTCGATGTCCCAGTCGCCGTCGAACACCAGGTCGCCCGACAGGCCCAGCTGGCCGAGCGTGTCCTGGCCGTCCGCCAGGGCCTGGGCCCAGGCCATGGGCAGGCCCTCCAGCCGGCCTTTGGACTGCAACTGGTGCGCGTTGCCGGCCTGGCGGTAGCGCATCGGCTCCCAGGCCAGGCGCACGCTGCCGTCCACCGGCCCGCGCAGCCGCGCCTGTCCGGCGCTGGTCTGCACGGTCATGCCCTGGGCGTCGCTGCGCAGCGTGGCGCTGAGCGGCTCTTCCATCGTCAGCGTCCAGGGGCCTGGCAGTTGGCTGTCGCGGGCCTCGATCTGCAGGCGGGCGATGGCCAGCCGTCCGCGGCCCGGGCCGTCCATGCCGCCGCTGGCCTGGGTGCTCCACTGCGCGCGCCGGGTGCCGCTGGAGGCCTCGCCCTGCAAGGACAGCGTGGCCTGTTCCAGGCTGCCCCCCAGCTCGGCGTGCAGGCCGCGCAGTGCGATGGCGGTGGCCGCGCCTTCGCCCGCTGCCGGCAGCGTCAGGTTGAAGCTGGGGGCGTCCAGCCTTGCCTGCAGCGTCAGCTCCGGGCCCTTCGCGCGCATGCCCTTGAGGCGTTGCTGCACGGATTGCCAGCCGCCTTGCCAGCGGGCGTCGAGCTGCGCCTTGCCTGCCAGGCGCAGTTCCGCGAGCGCCGCGGGGAGCCCGGGCAGACCCGCGACCCAGCGCTGCAGGCGGGCGGCGTCTGCCACCTGCAGCGCCAGCGTGCCGGCGCCGCTGGCCGCCGCCATGCGTCCCTGGGCCTTGCCCTGGGCGCCGGGCAGGGCGAGTGCGAGCTGGCCTTCGCCCGCCGGCGCCGCGGTGTCGATGCGGAGCTGCCCTTGCAGCGAGGCCTCGGCGGTCTGGACGCGCAGGCTGCGCAGGTCCAGCGCGGCATTCGCCCACTGTCCTTGTGCGGCGGCGCCGCGCAGGTGCAGTCCATCCAGGCCGCCCGGAGACGGGCGGCCACCGGCCTGGGCCTGCAACTGCACGTCGAAGCCGATGGCCTCGCCGCGTGTCTCGGCGCTGGCCTTGCCACTCAGGGCCGGGCCCTGCAAGCGGGTGTGCAGGTCGCCCGGCCGTACGCCGCGCAGCGTGGTGCGCGCCTGCCATTCGGCGGGGGCCGCAGGCGCGCTGGCGGCGGGTGTGAAGCTGCCTTCCAGCGTGATCTCGCCGCCGCCCGCATGCAGCTTGGTGTCGGAGAGCGTCCAGCGGCCGTCCTGCAGCAGCGCCTGCGCGGCGAGGTCCTGCAGCGGCAGCCGCTGCCTGTCCCAGGGGCCGGGGGTGCGGTTCTCCAGTTCCGCGCTGGCACGCAGGCCATTGCCTTGCGGGGTGGCGCTTAGCGTGCCATGCAGTTGCGTGGACGGGGCCTGCGGCCAGAGCTGCGCCAGGTCCAGGAAGTCGAAGCGGGCATCGGCCTGCACCACGGGCTGCGTCTGCCAGGGGGCGACCACGGCCTGCAGGTCGGCGCTGGTACCGTTCGGCGCGGGGTCGCCGGCCTGCCGCAGCGTGGCGCGCAGCTCAAGGCGGGCCGCCGCCGTGGCCAGGGTGCCGCGCACGCCGGCATCGCCGAGGACGTCGAGCGCAGCGTCGCTGCCGGGCACCGGCGCGCGCAGCCGCGCCGACAGCGATCCGTCCAGGGCCATGGGCGCGGCGCCCTGCAGCGTGGCACTGGCCTGATAGTGGCCGCCGGGCAGGTCCACGCCATCGATGGCGAGCCGGTGCTCGCCGTGCTCGTAGCGATAGCGGCCGGCCAGTTGCGTGGCCTGCAGCAGCGGTGGGCCGGCCCAGCGCAGATCGTCCACCCGGAACGGCAGGTCTACCTCCAGCGGCAGTGTGAGCTGCTCCAGCGGCTCTGTGGGGCTGTCGTCGCCGGGCCCGAGGCGTTCGATGGCGATCTGCGCGGCATGCAGCTCGCCCAGTTGCAGGCGCTTCTTCAGCAGGGGGCGCAGTTGCCAGCCGATGCGGGCATCGTGCACCTCCACGGCCAGCGTGGGGCTTTGCCAGCGCAGCCAGCCGATGTGGCCGCCGGCGCGGACCGAGCCGCTGACCTCACGCGTCTCCAGTGCCTGCCCTGCCGGCATGCGCTGCGCCACCTGGGCCAGCACCGTGGCGAGGGACTGCGAGGAGCCGGCCCAAATCCAGGCCGCGCCCAGCAGCAGCGCCGACAACAGCAACAGCGTGGCGACGGCCGCTGCGGCCCAGCGTGCAAGGCGCCACCGTGGCGGGGGAGGGGGGGAGGCTGCGGGCCGCGGGGTGTCGTGCCGGGCCGCGGCGATGTCGTCATGAGAGGGCGCTGCCATATGCCGCGAGTATCGGGACGCTCGCCCGGCGGAGCGTCAGAAAGTGAAACCCAGCCGCAGGTGCAGGCGCAGGCGGCGGTCGGCCACGCCGTAGGCGACGTCGGTCTGCAGCGGGCCGACCGGGCTGCGCCAGCGCACGCCCGCGCCCACGCCGACCTTGGCCTTGAGTTCGCTCGGCTGGTCGGCGACCGCGCCGGCGTCGAGGAACACCGCGGTCTCGAACTCGGTCATCTCGCCGTTCCAGACCACGGGGCGCTGCCATTCGACGCTGCCCACGGCCATGTAGCGGCCGGCATAGATCTGGTCGTTGACGGTGCGCGCGCCGATCTGGCGGTAGCCGTAGCCGCGCACCGTGGTGTCGCCCCCGGTCAGGAACATGAGCGTGGCCGGCACCTGGGCGTTGGTGCGGGCATTGACGGCGCCGGCCTCGGCGCGGAACTGCAGCCGGCTGCGCCGCGCCTCGCCGGCCTCCGCCTGCACCATGCCCAGTGGCAGGAAGAACAGGCCACGCGCGTAGGTGCGGAAGAACGGGGCGCGCTCGCCGATCAGCGTATAGCCCGGGCCGACCTCCAGCGCCAGCCCGTAGCCGCGCGTGGGGGCGGTGTTGCTGTCGAAGTAGCGGCCGGTCCAGCCGTAGTTCAGGCTCAGGGCCGAGCCCGAGGGGGGCGCATCCGTGCCCTGGCTCTTGGCGTAGTCGTACTGCAGGTAATAGTTGCGGTCGATGTGGTCGGTGCTCTTGGCGCGGCCGCCGCGCAGCCGGCCGCTGTTGATGTCGTAGCTGCCCGCGACCTCGCGCTGCGCCAGTTGCGAGGTCACCCAGCGCCAGCCGTCGGTGCCGGGCAGCGAGCTTTGTTCGGAGCCTATGGACTGGGTCTTCTGGTCGTAGATCAGCTTGGATACCGCGCGCCAGCCGATCAGCGGCAACTGGTTGTGCGTGTGGTTGATGCTGATGCCCACGCCGCTGTCGGTGCTGGCGCCAACGCCCAGAACCAGCTTCTGCAGCTTGGCGTCGCGCACCTGGGCCATGACCGGCGCGGCCAGCGGATCGGGCGCGTTCGGGTCCAGCGTGAGGAAGACCGAATCGAAGTATCCGCTGGCGGCCAGCCGCTGCTGGGCCTCCAGCAGCTTGGCCTGGTCGTAGTCGGCGCCCACCGGTACGCGCGAGAGGCGCTCGGCCACTTCGGGCGGGTAGCGCTCGCTGCCGCGTACCTGTACCGGTCCGAAGCGGTAGGCCGGGCCGGAGTCGTAGGTGACCGAGAGCTTGGCGCTCTGGGTGTCGGCATCGATCTCGGCGCGGCTGGCGCGCACGCTGCCCGTGGGGAAGCGCCGGGCATTGAGCGCGCGCAGCCCGCCGGTCTTGGCGCCGTCCCAGCCGTCCTGGGTGAAGCCCTGCCCCGGCCGCAGCGACCAGTTGCGCAGGATGGCGTCGCGCTGCCCTGCGGCGCCGGGGTCATCGGCGATGGCGCCGGTGAAGTCGATGTGCACCTCGGCGATGCGGGTCTGCGGGCCCGGCTCGACGCTCATGGCCACTTCGCGCGGTGCCGGGCCGTCGGGGGTTTCGCGCAGGTCCAGGCTGATGCGCGGCGAGAAATAGCCGAGCGTGCCCAGCAGGTCGCGCGCATTGGCGTCGGCCGCGCCCAGCAGGCGGGAGAGTTCGCGTGCGTCGAGATCGTCCAGCAGGCGGTAGCGCTGCAGCTCCAGATGCCGCGTGAGGTAGTCGCGGATGTCCTTGGGCGCCTGCACGTCGAGCGTGAAGGCCGGCCGGCGCGTGTTCCCGGCATCGGCCTTGCCGCTGGCGCCGGCGGCGTCGGCACTGCTCAGCACATGGGTGCCGTCGGCCTGGGCGGCGGGGTCTTGCTTGGGCTTGAGCAGGCTGCAGCCGGAGAGCAGTAAGGGCGCGCAGAGCAGCAGAGGGATCAGGTGGGCGGCAGTCGGGGTGCGTCCATGCATCGGATCATTTTGACAGCAGACGCATGGTCTCCTCGAGGCCTTTGAGTGTCAAAGGGTACATGCGCTGCGACATCAACTGCTGGATCACGCCGATGCTCTGCCGGTACTGCCATACGCCCTGGGGCTCGGGGTTGATCCAGGCGTACTTGGGGAAGGCGTGGGTCAGCCGCTGCAGCCACTCGGCACCGGCCTCCTCGTTGTTGTACTCCACGCTGCCGCCGGGCTGCAGGATCTCGTAGGGGCTCATGGTGGCATCGCCCACGAAGATCAGCTTGTAGTCCTTGTTGTACTTGCGGATGATGTCCTGCGTCGGGAATTTCTCGCTGAAGCGGCGGCGGTTGTTCTTCCACATGAAATCGTAGACGCAATTGTGGAAGTAGTAGAACTCCAGGTGCTTGAACTCGCTCTTCACGGCGGAGAACAGCTCCTCCACGCGCGCCACGTGCTCGTCCATGGTGCCGCCCACGTCCATCAGCAGCAGCACCTTCACGTTGTTGCGCCGCTCGGGCACCATCCTGATGTCCAGGTAGCCGGCGTTGGCCGCGGTGGAGTGGATGGTGTCGTCCAGGTCCAGCTCCTCGGCCAGGCCCTGGCGCGCGAACTTGCGCAGGCGCCGCAGCGCGACCTTGATGTTGCGCGTGCCCAGTTCCTGCGTGTCGTCGTAATCCTTGTAGGCGCGCTGGTCCCAGACCTTGACCGCGCTCTTGTTCCGGCCGGCGCCGCCGATGCGCACGCCCTGCGGGTTGTAGCCGCCGTGGCCGAAGGGCGATGTGCCGCCGGTGCCGATCCACTTGCTGCCGCCCTCGTGGCGCTCCTTCTGCTCCTCCAGGCGCTTCTTGAGCGTCTCCATCAGCTCGTCCCAGCCCATCTTCTCGATGGCGGCCTTCTGCTCGGGCGTGAGCTCGCGCTCGAGCGTCTTGCGCAGCCAGTCGAGCGGGATCTCCTTGGTGAAGTCGGCCACCAGTTCGACACCATGGAAGTAGGCGCCGAAGGCGCGGTCGAACCGGTCGTAGTGCTTCTCGTCCTTCACCAGCACCGTGCGCGCGAGGTGGTAGAAGTCGTCGATGGCCCAGGCGCCGTCCGAGTTCGGCCCGACGACGCCGGCCTGCAGCGCCTCTAGCAGCGCCAGGTGCTCCTTGACCGACACAGGCAACCTGGCGCTGCGCAGCGCGTGGAAGAAGTCGATCAGCATGGCATCACTCCTGCGGTGCGGCGCGGCGTTCCAGCAGGTACAGCAGCTGCGCCCGCGCCTCGGGCCATTCGCCGCTGCGCATGCTGTACATCACGGTGTCGCGGATGGTGCCGTCGCGCCGCGGCGCATGGCCGCGGATCACGCCGTCCTTCTTGGCGCCCAGGCGCTCGATGGCGCGCTGCGAGGCGAAGTTGAAGTTGTCGGTGCGCCAGCCCACCACATGGCAGCCCAGCGTCTCGAAGGCATGCGCGAGCAGCAGCAGCTTGCAGGTGGTGTTGACGTGGCTGCGCTGCACGCGCTGTGCGTACCAGGTGTAGCCGATCTCCACCCGTTTCACCGCGGGCAGGATGTCGTGGTAGCTGGTGCTGCCCAGCACCTCGCCGCTGGCCTGGTCGGTGACGGCAAACGCAAAGCGGTTGCCGGCCGCGCGCATCTCCAGCGCGGCCTCGATGTAGGCGCGCGTCTGCTCCGGCTCGGGGACCGAGGTCACGCGCAGCGTCCACAGCGCGCCATCGGCCGCGGCGGCGCGCAGGCCGGCTTCGTGCGGCAGGTCCAGCGGCACCAGCCGCACGCCGCGGTCGGACAGGGTCACGGGTTCGACGAAGGCCATGTCGGTCAGCGATTGCGGGAATTCATGAAGACCAGCTTCTCGAACAGCGTGACGTCCTGCTCGTTCTTGAGCAGCGCGCCCACCAGCGGCGGCACCGCCACCTTGTCGTCCTTGCTCTGCAGGGCTTCGAGCGGGATGTCTTCGGCCACCAGCAGGCGCAGCCAGTCGATCAGCTCGGAGGTGCTGGGCTTCTTCTTCAGGCCGGGCAGGTTGCGCACGTCGTAGAAGGTCTTCATCGCCGCGGCGAGCAGGTCCTTCTTGAGCGTGGGGAAGTGCACGTCGACGATCCGCTGCATGGTCTGCGCGTCGGGGAACTTGATGTAGTGGAAGAAGCAGCGGCGCAGGAAGGCGTCGGGCAGTTCCTTCTCGTTGTTGGAGGTGATGAAGACCAGCGGCCGCCGGCGTGCGCGGATCACCTCGCGCGTCTCGTAGCAGTAGAACTCCATGCGGTCGAGTTCGCGTAGCAGGTCGTTCGGGAACTCGATGTCGGCCTTGTCGATCTCGTCGATCAGCAGCGCCACCGGCTCCTCCGCGGTGAAGGCCTGCCACAGCACGCCCTTGACGATGTAGTTGTGGATGTCCTTGACCCGCTCGTCGCCCAACTGGCTGTCGCGCAGGCGGCTCACCGCGTCGTATTCGTACAGGCCCTGCTGCGCCTTGGTGGTGGACTTGATGTGCCACTGCAGCAGCGGCATGCCCAGCGCGCCGGCCACCTCCTCTGCCAGCAGGGTCTTGCCGGTGCCGGGTTCGCCCTTGACCAGCAGGGGGCGTTGCAGCGCGATGGAGGCGTTGACGGCCAGCATCAGGTCCTGCGTGGCGACGTAGTTCTGGGAGCCTTGGAACTTCATGGAGGGTCTGCGCGAAAGAGTGGTCGGGCCCCGCCGCGCGGGCCGGCCGCGCAGGCGTTTCGGAAGGTCCTGCCGGCTATAATCGAAGGTTGATTACGGCGACTGAACCTCCACGAGATTGTGCGCGCAAAATGAAAAAGCTGTTCTCCACGGTGTTTGCAATGGCTGTCGCTTCCGTGACCGCTCTCGGTTCGGCCCAGGCCCAGGACGTCAAGGGCGACGCCAAGGCGGGCGAAAAGAAGGTTTCCATGTGCATGGGCTGCCATGGCATCGTGGGGTACCAGTCCAGCTTTCCCGAGGTCTACAAGGTGCCCAAGATCGCGGGCCAGAGCGAGAAGTACCTGGTGGCCGCGCTCGGCGCCTACCGCGACGGCAGCCGCAAGCACCCGACCATGCGCGGCATCGCCGACAGCCTGTCGGACCAGGACATCGCCGACGTCTCGGCCTACTATGCGCAACTCGGCAAAGAGCCCGGGGCGACGCTGCCGGAGAAGTCCTCGCGCGAGCCCAGCGCCCAGGTCGCCGCGCTGCTGCAGAAGGGCATCTGCGTGTCCTGCCACGGCGCGAATTTCTCCAAGCCGATCGACCCGTCCTACCCGCATCTGGCCGGCCAGAACGCCGACTACCTGTTCGTCGCGCTCAAGGCCTACAAGACCGAGAACAACGCCAACGTCGGCCGCTCCAACGGCGTGATGGCGGGCGTGGCCAAGCAGTTCACCAATGCCGAGCTCAAGGCGCTGGCCACCTACATCGGCTCGCTCGACGGCGACATCAAGACGGTGCCGGAGGCGCGGTTCCGCTGAGCTTGCGCAGCGCTTCCAAGAAAAAAGGCCGCTCGTCGAGCGGCCTTTTTTTCATGGGTGCAAGTCCCGCAGCGAGTTGATCACGGCGAACCCGAGCGGGGGCGGGTAACCGGCCAGGATGGGGTGGCCCCATCCCGATGCATGAAATAGGCCTGTAGCCCAGGTAGTACCTAGGCTTTATGCTATCAATAATGAAGCATTCCGCTGGCCTACAGGTCGAAGAACACGGTTTCCTTCGGGCCTTGCATGTGAATGTCGAAGCGGTAGACGACGCGGCCGCCGGCCTCGCTGCGCTGCGCCACCAGCGTATCGCGGCGCTCGGGCGGGACCGCCTGCAGCACCGGGTCGGCCGCGTTGGCCGCGGCCTCGTCGCTGAAGTAGACGCGGGTGAAGGCATGCACCAGCATGCCGCGCATCATCACGATCACATGGATGTGCGGCGCCTGCCCCGGGCCCTCGGCGCCGGGTTTGACGGTGTCGAACTGGAAGCGCGCCTGCGCGTCGGTGCCGGTGCCGGTGCGGCCGAAGCCGCGGAAGCCGCTCTGGGCGGCGGCGCGCGGCGCGGCGCTGGCCTGCACGTAGTGGCCGCTGGCGTCGGCCTGGTGGATCTCGATCATCGCGTCGGTGATCGGGGCGCCGTCGCCGTCGTAGACCACGCCTTCGAGGCGGATGTGCTCGCCCTGGGCGTGGGGATAGGCCACGACCGCATCGAAGGGCTGGTCGAAGTCGTAGCGGTACTGCTCGGCCGTCAGGCCGTAGGCGAAGTACGGGCCCACGGTCTGCGAGGGCGTCTGGCCGAAGTTGTCGCGCTGGGCGCTCATCAGGTCATGGCTCATGGCGGGCTCCTTACTTGCGGTTCTCGAAGTGCGTTTCGTCCGCGCCGCGCAGCACCATGTCGAACTGGTAGCCCAGCGCAAAGCCTTCCTCGGTCAGGTCCAGCGTGAAGTCGGCCACCAGCCGCCCGCGCGCCTTCTCGGGCGTGCCCTGGAAGATCGGGTCGTACCGCAGCAGCGGGTCGCCGGGGAAGTACATCTGCGTCACCAGGCGGCTGGCGAAATGCTGGCCGAACAGCGACAGGTGGATGTGCTGCGGGCGCCATGCGTTGCGGTGGTTGCCCCAGGGGTAGGCGCCGGGCTTGATGGTGAGGAAGCGGTAGCGGCCCTCGTCGTCGGTGAGGCAGCGGCCGGCGCCGAGGAAGTTCGGGTCCAGCGGCGCGTCGTGCTGGTCGACCTTGTGCACGTAGCGGCCGCAGGCGTTGGCCTGCCACAGCTCGATCAGGGTGTTGCGCACCGGGCGGCCGCGCTCGTCCAGCACGCGCCCGGCCAGCACCATGCGCTCGCCGATCGGCTCGCCGTTCTTGCGCGCATTGCGGGTCAGGTCGTGGTCGAGTTCGCCGACGCTGTCGTGGCCATAGACCGGCTGGTTCAGCTCGCCCAGCGCCGCCTTGAGCGGGATCAGCGGCCGCGTCGGCGCGCGTCTGGCGGTCGACTTGTAGCCTGGGTAGAGGTAGGGCGGGTGGCTGGACCAGTCGCGCGGCGTGATGAGCGCGGTCGGGCCCTGGGTCTTGGTCAGCATGGTGCGTCTCCGGTGGGGTAGGTCTGGAGGCGGATTCTCGGCCGGTGCTTGCATGATGTAAATTGAAGATTCCAGCAATTTGCATGAGCATTGGTGATGAAAGACCTGACCGCCGCCGGCTTTGCGCGCAACGTGCAGTTGCGCCATCTGCGCTGCCTGGTCGCCGTGGCGCAGGAGCGCCATCTGGCGCGCGCCGCCGCGCGCCTGGCGCTGAGCCAGCCGGCGGTGTCCAAGATCCTGGCCGAACTCGAGGCGCTGGCCGGCACGCGACTGGTGGAGCGCGGCGACGCGGGCCGGCGCGGCGTGCAGGGGCTGTCGGCCGCGGGCGAGCAACTGCTGGCCCACGCGCTGCGCGTGCTGGAGGCGATCGACGCCAGCGCCCAGGTGCTGGCGCCGGAGCGCGGCGCCGGGCCCGAGCGCCTGCGCATCGGCGCGCTGCCGAGCGTGGCCGCGGCCCTGCTGCCGCAGCCGCTGGCGCGTCTGCGCGAGCGCCGGCCGGGGCTGCAGGTCATCGTGCGCACGGCGACCAATGCCGTGCTGCTGGATGACCTGCGCGCCGGCGAGCTGGACCTGGTGGCCGGCCGCATGAGCGATCCGCGCCTGATGGAGGGGCTGAGCTTCGCGCTGCTCTACAACGAGCCGCTGGCCTTCGTGGTGCGCCCCGGCCATCCGCTGGCGCGGCGCGCGGCCTCGGTGCCGGCGGTGCTGGGCTACCCGCTGGTGGTCTACGGTGAAGGCACGATCCCGCGCCTGCATACCGAGAGCTTCTTCTCGGGGCTGGGCATTGCGCTGCCGGCGCACGCGCTGCAAACGCTGGACGTCTGCCTTGCCGCCCTGCTCACCGCGCAGTCGGATGCGGTCTGGATCACCCCCCAGGGCGCTGCCGGCGAAGACCTGCGCGCCGGCCGGCTGCTGCGCCTGCGCATCGACACCACGGGCACCGAGGAGCCGGTGGGCCTGCTGCAGCGCAGCGACGCCGCGCCTTCGGCCGCGCGCGATGAAATGGCCGGGCTGCTGCGCCTGGCCGCCAGGCGCCCCGCCGCGCGCAAGACCACGCGACGCTGAAGACCGCGGCAGCCCATGGCGGCACAAACGGCCGCGCAGCCTGGGGGAATCAATCCCGCGTTGCCCTGCGCTGCACGCAGGCCACATAGGCGTTGCCATCGGGCGGGCGGCCGGCGCGCTGGCTTTCCCAGAGCATGCTGCCCAGGCACTCCATCACCTCGTGGTGGGCATCGTGCAGGCTGTCGCGGCGCGCGGCCAGCAGTTCCACGGCCTGGCGTATGCCGCGCGGCTGGTCGATCGAGCACTGCTCGCTGATCGACAGGTGCATGGACAGGTGCAGGAACGGGTTTTCGCGCCCGGCGCCCGGGTAGGCGCGCAGCAGCGCGGCATCGGCGTCGGCCAGGTCGGCGTGGTACTCGGGGTGCTCCGCGATCCACTGGCCGGCCAGCACCTCGATCGCCTCCATGGGCGCGTCGCCGCGCGACTTGGCGTATACGGAACAGAAAAAGCGGCGGACGTCCTGCTGCGAGGGGTTGAACATGGTGGCGGCAGCCTGGTACGGCCGGTGATTTGAATGGAATATGGCTGTAGCCCAGGCGGATTCTGGGCTGCTAGCTATATATTTTATAGCTATCGCGCCTGCAGCCGCTGCGAGATGGCCGCGGTGGCCGCCCGCAGCAGCGGCAGCATCTGCTGCTGCATGGCGTCCACGCCGATGCGGTTGACCTGCGCGCTCAGGTTCAGCGCCGCGATGGTCTGGCCGCGGCGGTCGACGATGGGGGCGGCGATGGAGACCAGGCCTTCCTCCAGTTCCTGGTCCAGCAGGCACCAGCCCTGCTCCCGCGCCTGGCGGATGCGCGCCAGCAACCCGGGGACTTCCGTCACCGTGTGGCGCGTCAGCGCGGCGCGCGGGGTGGCGTGCAGGCGCGCCTCGACCTCCTCGTCCGGCAGGCTGGCCAGCAGCACGCGGCCCAGCGCGGTGAAGCAGGCCGGCAGGCGGGAGCCCACGCCCAGGTTGATCTTCATGATCTTGTGCGTCGGCACGCGCAGCACGTAGACGATGTCGCGGCCCTCCAGCACCGCCGCCGAGCAGGACTCCTTGACCCGCTCCACCAGGTCTTCCATCACCGGCTCGGCCAGGTTCCACATGGGCATCGACGACAGGTAGGCAAAGCCCAGGTCCAGGATGCGCGGCGTCAGGCTGAACAGCCGGCCATCGCTCTCGACGTAGCCCAGGGCCTGCAGGGTGAGCAGGATGCGGCGCGCCCCGGCACGGGTCAGGCCGGCGCGCTGGGCGACCTCGGTCAGGGTCTGGCGCGGCGCGTCGGCGCTGAAGCTGCGGATCACCTCCAGCCCGCGCGCGAAGGACTGCACGTAGCTGTCGCCGGGGCGGGGAGGGGGGGCAGGAGGCGTTGCAGTCACGGGCGGGACGGCGCGGGGCGGGCGCGCAGAGGGAAGCTGGATAGAATCCGAAATTCATTATACGAACATAAGTTCGCCATAAGAACATTAAGGCGCCAGCCCTGGCGCATTCCTCCGCCGGCCACGGCCGGCTTCCCCAGGAGACGTTTCGCATGATCGACAAGATAGTGGCCAGCGTTGCCGATGCGCTGGCCGATGTGAAGGACGGGTCCACCGTGCTGATCGGCGGCTTCGGCACCTCCGGCATCCCGAGCGAGCTGATCGACGGCCTGATCGCGCAGGGCGCCAAGGACCTGACCGTGGTCAACAACAACGCCGGCAATGGCGACACCGGCCTGGCCGCGCTGCTCAAGGCCGGGCGGGTGCGAAAGATCATCTGCAGCTTTCCGCGGCAGGCGGACAGCCACGTCTTCGACGCGCTCTACCGCAGCGGCAAGCTCGAACTGGAGCTGGTGCCGCAGGGCAACCTGGCCGAGCGCATCCGCGCCGCCGGCGCCGGCATTGGCGCCTTCTTCTGCCCCACCGCCTACGGCACCGAACTGGCCAAGGGCAAGGAAACGCGCGAGATCAATGGCAGGCACTACGTGCTCGAGTACCCGATCCATGGCGACGTGGCCCTGATCAAGGCCGAGGCCGGCGACCGCTGGGGCAACCTCACCTACCGCAAGGCCGCGCGCAACTTCGGCCCGGTCATGGCCACTGCCGCCCGGCAGACCATTGCCACGGTGCACGAGCTGCGCGAGCTGGGCGAGCTCGACCCCGAGGCCATCGTCACGCCCGGCATCCACGTCAGCAAGATCGTCAGGATCGAGCGCATCGCCACCCAGGCCGGCGGCTTCAAGCAGGCGGCGTGAAGGAGAACCCCATGAGCTACCAGAAACGCAGCAAGGACGAACTCGCCCGGCGCGTGGCGCAGGACATCCATGACGGCGCCTACGTCAACCTGGGCATCGGCCAGCCCACGCTCGTCGCCAACCACATACCCGCCGGCTGCGAGGTCATCCTGCACAGCGAGAACGGCATCCTGGGCATGGGCCCGGCGCCGGCCAAGGGCAGCGAGGACTACGACCTGATCAACGCCGGCAAGCAGCCGGTCACGCTGCTGGCCGGCGGCGCCTTCTTCCACCATGCCGACAGCTTCGGCATGATGCGCGGCGGCCACCTGGACATCTGCGTGCTCGGCGCGTTCCAGGTCTCGGCCACCGGCGACCTGGCCAACTGGAGCACCGGCGAGGAGGGCGCCATCCCCGCCGTCGGCGGAGCCATGGACCTGGCCATCGGCGCCAAGCAGACCTGGGTCATGATGGACCTGCTGACCAAGCAGGGCGCGAGCAAGGTGGTGCCGCAGTGCACCTACCCGCTGACCGGCCTGGGCTGCGTCAAGCGCATCTACACGGACCTGACCACGCTCGAATGCACGTCGCAGGGCCTGCGGCTGATCGATACCGTCGCCGGCCTGTCGCGCGAAGCGCTGCAAACCCTCGTCGGCCTGCCGATCGCCCCCGCCGCATGAACCATTTCCAAAGAGACAAGGAATCTCCCATGAGCCAGCAAGCCTTCATCTGCGACGCCATCCGCACGCCCTTCGGCCGCTACGGCGGCGCGCTCTCCAGCGTGCGCACCGACGACCTGGGCGCCATCCCGCTCAAGGCGCTGATGGCGCGCAACCCCCGGGTCGATTGGGCGGCGGTCACCGACGTGATCTACGGCTGCGCCAACCAGGCCGGCGAAGACAACCGCAACGTCGCCCACATGGCCAGCCTGCTCGCCGGCCTGCCGCTGGAGGTGCCGGGCGCCACCCTCAACCGCCTGTGCGGCTCGGGCCTGGACGCGCTGGGCACCGCCGCGCGCGCCATCAAGTCCGGCGAGGCCACGCTGATGATCGCCGGCGGAGTGGAAAGCATGAGCCGCGCGCCCTTCGTCATGCCCAAGGCCGAATCGGCGTTCAGCCGCGCCAATGCGGTGTACGACACCACCATCGGCTGGCGCTTCGTCAACAAGCTGATGAAGCAGCTCTACGGCGTCGACTCCATGCCCGAGACCGCGGAGAACGTCGCCACCGATTACCAGATCAGCCGCGAAGACCAGGACAGGATGGCCCTGGCCTCGCAGCAGCGCGCCGTGGCCGCGCAGAAGGCGGGCCACTTCGACGCCGAGATCACCCCGGTGAGCGTGCCGCAGAAGAAGGGCGAGGCCCTCGTCGTGTCCAAGGACGAACACCCGCGCGACACCACGCTGGAAGCCCTGGCCCGCCTGAAGCCCGTGGTGCGCCCCGACGGCACCGTGACCGCCGGCAACGCCAGCGGCGTGAACGACGGCGCCGTGGCGCTGCTGCTGGCCGACGAAGACACTGCCCGCAGGCACGGCCTCACGCCCCGGGCGCGCGTGCTCGGCATGGCCACCGCCGGCGTCGCCCCGCGCGTGATGGGCATCGGCCCGGCACCCGCCACGCAGAAGGTGCTGGCGCAGACCGGCCTCACGCTCGAGCAGATCGACGTGATCGAGCTGAACGAGGCCTTCGCCGCGCAGGGCCTGGCCGTGCTGCGCCTGCTGGGCCTGCGCGACGACGACCCGCGCGTGAACGCATGGGGCGGCGCCATCGCCCTGGGCCACCCGCTGGGCGCCAGCGGCGCGCGGCTGGCGACCACGGCGGTGAACCAGCTGCACAAGACCGGTGGCCGCTACGCGCTGTGCACCATGTGCATTGGCGTGGGGCAGGGCATTGCGGTCATCCTGGAGCGCGTGTGATCGAGGGAAGTCAACCAGAAGTCACCCTGGTCAGCGGCGCGAGCGCCGGCATCGGCCGCGCCATTGCCGAGGCGCTGCTGGCGCAGGGCCGTACCGTGGTCAACCTGGACTACGCCCGGCCCGACTGGGGCCACGAGCGCCTGCTGTCGTTCCAGGCGGACCTCACGCGCGAGGACCAGACCCGCGAGCGCGCCGCCGAGATCGCCGCGCAGTACCGCGTCGTGGCCCTGGTCAACAATGCCGGCGCCACGCGGCCGGGCACCATCGATACCGCCACCAGCGCGCAGCTCGACGACGTGGTCGGCCTGCACCTGCGCGCCGTCATGCTGCTGACCCAGGCCTTCCTGCCGGCGCTGCGCGCCTGCGGGCAGGGGCGCATCGTCAACATGTCCTCGCGCGCCGCGCTGGGCAAGGTCGAGCGCATCGTCTACTCGGCCACCAAGGCCGGCATGATCGGCATGACGCGCACCATGGCCATGGAGCTGGGCCGCGATGGCATCACCGTCAACGCCATCGGCCCGGGCCCGATCGCCACCGAGCTGTTCCGCAGGAGCAACCCCGAGGGCGCGCCGCAGACGCAGCGCATCCTCGACAGCATCGCCGTGGGCCGCATGGGCACGCCCGAGGACGTGGCGCGCGCCGCGCTGTTCTTCCTCGCGCCTGACAACGGCTTCGTCACCGGCCAGGTGCTGTACGTATGCGGCGGCACCACGCTCGGCCAGGCGCCGGTCTGACCCCCTGATTCCTCAACCCAGCGTCCGCTGCCGGTTGCCGCGGCGGCGCGCTGCTTTCCTGTCCGCCCTCCACGGGTATCCATCGCCAGCCAAAGGCCTCTTGCCATGACCCTTGCGTTCCGTTCTTCCGCCGCCCTGCGGCGCCGTGCCGTGCTGCTCTGCGCCGCCGCGGCCTGCCTGGCCGCCATGCCGGCATCAGCCCAGCAGGCCTGGCCGTCGGCCAAGCCGATCACCATCGTGGTGCCCTTCGCCGCAGGCGGCACCACGGACATCCTGGCGCGCATCGTCGGCCTGCACCTGGGCACCGAGCTGGGCCAGCAGGTCATCGTCGACAACCGCGCCGGCGCGGGCGGCAACATCGGCGGCCAACTGGTGGCGCGTGCGCCGGCCGACGGCTATACGCTGCTGATGGGCACCGTGGGCACGCACGCGATCAACCAGTCGCTCTACAAGAAGATGCCCTTCGACCCGATCAAGGACTTCGCCCCGATTTCGCGCGTGGCCAACGTGCCCAACCTGCTGGTGGCCAACCCGCAGCAGCCGTTCAGGACCGTGCCGGAGCTGATCGCCTATGCCAAGGCCCATCCGGGCAAGGTCAACTTCGGTTCTTCGGGCAATGGCAGCTCGATCCACCTGTCGGGCGAGCTGTTCAAGAGCCTGGCCAAGGTCGACATGGTGCATGTGCCCTACAAGGGCAGCGCGCCGGCGGTGACCGATCTGCTGGGCAACCAGATCGCCATCATGTTCGACAACCTGCCCTCGGCGATCCAGTACGTGCGCGCGGGCCGGCTGCGCCCGATCGCCCTCACCACGGCCAAGCGCTCGCCCGAGCTGCCCGACGTGCCGACCATCGCCGAGGCCGGGCTGCCCGGGTATGAGGCCACCTCGTGGTTCGGCCTGCTGGCGCCTGCGAAGACGCCGGCGGACATCGTCAACCGGATCGACGCCGCACTGGTCAAGGTGCTGGCCAATCCCGAGGTGAAGAAGAAGCTCAGCGAGCAGGGCGCCGAACCGTATGCCGAGACGCCCGAGCAGTTCGCCGCCTTCATCAAGGCCGAGACGGCCAAATGGGCTTCGGTGGTGAAGGAGTCCGGCGCAAGCCTGGATTGAGCGCCGCTCAGGACACCTTCAGCGTGGCGTGCTCGCCCATGTCCTGCGGCGGCTTGCCGGTGACGGCGGCCTTGGCCATCTTGTAGAGCTGCACCATCTTGCTGTCGGTCACGTCCCAGTACTCGGCCTCTTCGATGCGCACCGCGAGCAGCGCCAGGTCCGGGTCGTTCGGGCCCTTCGGAAACCAGGCCTCGGCCATCTTGGTCCACAGGCGTTCTACGGTGGCCGGGTCCTGCGCGATGCGCGCGGTACCGGTAATGGACACATAGCGGTCCTTTCCCGGATGGGCATAGGCCAGGTTCACGTTGCCGTCGGCTGCCATATGGGAGGCGACTTCGCCCGAGCGCGGCACGAAGAAGTACAGCGTGGCGTCTTCGTCGATCGACTGGTTCTGCGTCGTCAGCGGATGGCTGTGCAGGCCGCCCCCGGGGTGGCGGTGGGTGAACATGCCGAACCTGATGTCCTCGATCAGGTCCCATAGCTTGGCGTGGGTCGATTCGTGCTGGGTCATGGGAACTCCGTTCGCTGTCAAGTGGGAGGGGAGCCCAGCATGGCGGAGCTGCGCAGGCGACGGCGTCAGCCGGGAGCCTGCGCGGGTGTGGGTCTTGGCCGTTGCGGCCCGTGCGGCCCATCCAGCACCATGCGCACACGGCGGGCCAGGTCGGCGAGCCGGTAGGGTTTCTTGAGGATCTCGAACTCCACGTCCTGGTCGGCGTTCTTGCCCTCGGACGAGCCGTCAAAGCCCGTGGTCAGCAGCACCCGGAGGCGCGGCATGCGCTGGCGCATCTCGCGTGCGAGCGCGAAGCCATTCATGCCGCCGGGCATGACCAGGTCGGAAAACAGCAGCTGCGGCCATTCGCTTTCGGGCAATGCCTCCACCAGCGCCAGCGCCTCGCGCGCGCTGTGCGCCACCTGCACCCGGTAGCCGAGGCTGTGCAGCATGTCGCGCGACAGGGCGGCCACCTCGGCGCGGTCGTCCACCACCAGGATGGCCTCATCGCCGCCGCGGTCGCTGGCACGACGCCCCAGCGCGGCGGGCGCGCGTACCTGGTCACGCGAGACCGGAAAGTACAGGCGCACCGTCGTGCCCAGGCCCAGCTCGGAATAGATCTCCACCGTTCCGCCCGACTGCTTGACGAAGCCGTACACCATGGACAAGCCCAGGCCGGTGCCCTTGCCCTCGTCCTTCGTGGTGAAGAACGGGTCCATCACCCGCGTGACCATCTCGGGTGCGATGCCGGCGCCGGTGTCCGTGACGGAGATGGACACGTACTGCCCCGCCGGCAGGCCGGAAAAGGCGGTGATGTCCTCGGGCTGCACCTCGACGTTGCGGGTCGTCAGCGTGACCGAGCCGCCGCCGGGCATGGCATCGCGCGCGTTCACCAGCACGTTGAGCATGGCGACCTCGAGCTGGGTCGGATCGAGCTGGCAGTTGCGCAGCCCCGGCTCCAGCACGGTATGCACCTGGACGCCGTTGCCCAGCGTCTCCTTGACCATGTCGATCACCCCCTCGGCGATCGTGTTGAGGTTGAGCGACCGCCCTTCGAGCCGCTGCTTGCGCGAGAACGCCAGGAGCTGCTGCGTGAGCGTCGCGGCCTTGGTCACCGCGCTGCGGATGCTGTCGACGCTGCGTGCCAGGGACGCCGAGTCCACCGCACCGGCCCGCATCTTGAACTGCAGGATATCGAGGTGGCCCGACATCACCTGCAGCAGGTTGTTGAAGTCGTGGGAAATGCCGCCGGTGAGCTGCCCCAGGGCCTCCATCTTCTGCGCCTGGCCCAGCGCGTCCTCCGCATCGCGGCGCCGGCTCACGTCGAGCTGCGAGGCGAAGAAGTACACCAGCTCCTTCTGCCGGTTGTAGACCGGCGACACGAACAGCGCATTCCAGAATGTCGAGCCGTTCTTGCGGTAGTTCAGGATCTCGGTGGTGAACTCGCGCCGGTCCTCGATCGCCTCGCGCAGGGCCTGCACCGCGCTGCGGTCCGTCTGCGGGCCCTGCAGAAAGCGGCAGTTGTGGCCCAGGATCTCCTCCTGCGCATAGCCGGTCATCGAGAGGAACGCCTGGTTGGCAAAAACGACGGGGTTGTCCGGCAGCCGCGGGTCGGTCACGAGCATGGGCATGCGCGTGGACTCGATGGCGGCGAAGAACATGTCGTCGCGGTGGCCAGGATCGGCGCCGGCGCCAGACTCGCTTGCGGACGCTCCTGGCGGATGTGAAGGGCGCATGGGCGGCTTTTCGGGTTGGGCCATGGGGGCGCGGCACCTCCCGGATGCCCGCATCAGTGAAATGTATCCAGCCTAGCCGCGCGCTTCGCCAGGGCTTGTCAGCCAATTCCCCACGCTGTTGTGGCGCGGCAGCGCCTGTGCGGTAGCAAACGGATAAGCTCCGCCACCTCCGTTCCATTCTTCCATCGCCATCGCCATCACCATCACCATCATGACCATCGACCAGACCGCGCTCGACCAGATCTTTCTCAACGCACGCACCGCCAACGGCTTCCTCGACAAGCCGGTGCCCGTGGCCCTGCTGCGGCAGGCCTACGACCTGGCCAAGATGTGCCCGACCTCGATGAACACGCAGCCCACGCGCTACCTCTTCCTGGTCTCGCCGGAGTCGCGCCAGCGCCTGAAGCCTGCGCTCTCCCCCGGCAACGTCGACAAGACCCTGGCCGCGCCGGTCACCGTGATCGTCGCCACCGACATGCGCTTTCATGAGCACATGCCCCAGGTCTGGCACGGCGAAGGCGCCCAGGCCATGTTCGAAGACAACCCAGCCATGGCCAGTGCCACGGCCATCCGCAACGGCACGCTGGGCGGCGCCTATTTCATCCTGGCCGCGCGCGCCGTGGGCCTGGACTGCGGCCCGATGAGCGGCTTCGACATCGCCAAGGTCAACGCCGAATTCTTCCCGGACGGCCGCCTGCAGGCCAACTTCCTGATCAACCTCGGCTACGCCGACCACAGCAAGGAATTCAAGCGCAATCCGCGCCTGTCCTTCGAGCAGGCGGCGCAGGTGCTGTGACGGCACGGAGTTGCGGCTGATTGCTATAAAAAATATAGCTAATAGCCTGGATACTGACTGGGCTGCAGGCATTTTTCACTTGAATTGCCGTTGCGCCGCAGCCGCCCGGGCCGCTACAGTGCCTCTTTTGGACAACTCCGCAGGAGCCAGGCATGCCGGTCGTGGTCGTAGCCAATCCCAAGGGCGGCGTCGGGAAATCGACGCTTGCCACCCACATCGCTGGGCACTACGCGCGCCAGGGCCATGCCGTGATGCTGGGCGACGTGGATCGGCAGCAGTCCTCGCGCTTCTGGCTCGGGCTGCGTCCGCCGCAGGCGCGGCCGATCAGCACCTGGGAGGCCAGCGGCGAGCGCCTGCTGCTCAAGCCGCCGCGCGGCACCACGCACGCGGTGCTGGACACGCCGGCCGGGCTGCACGGCTGGCGTTCCTCGGAGGTGTTCAAGCTGGCCGACAAGATCGTGGTGCCGCTGCAGGCCAGCGTGTTCGACATTTTCGCCACGCGCGATTTCCTCGACGAACTGACGGCCCGCACGGGCCGGCAGCCGCAGATCGGCATCGTCGGCATGCGGGTGGACCCGCGCACCATTGCCGCCGACCACCTGCGCGAATTCGTGGAGAGCCTGGGCCTGCCCCTGGTGACGATGCTGCGCAGCACGCAGAACTACGTGCACCTGGCGGCGCGCGGGCTGACCCTGTTCGACGTCACGCCCACGCGGGTGGAGAAGGACCTCGCGCAGTGGGCGCCGCTGCAGCAGTGGCTCGACGGCTGAGCCCCCTGTCGCCGCGCCGACATCCCGGGAGCCGGCGGCTGGCTACAGTGCGCGCATGAAAACCTTCGACACCATCGCCGATCTCGCCGCCTGCGTCGGCCAGGAGGTCGCCCTGAGCGACTGGACCACCATCACGCAGGAGCAGGTCAACCGCTTCGCCGAGGCGACCGGCGACCACCAGTGGATCCACGTCGATCCCGAGCGCGCGCGCCAGGGGCCTTTCGGCGCGCCGATCGCGCATGGTTTTCTCACGCTGTCCCTGCTGCCGCGGTTCTCGGAGACGGCGATGCGCGTGCTGCAGACCGGCATGGGCGTGAACTACGGGCTGAACCGGGTGCGCTTTCCGGCGCCGGTCCCCGTGGGCAGCCGCCTGCGCGCGCGCTTCGTGCTGCGCGGCGCCGAGCCGGTCGAGCGCGGCGGCGTCCAGTTCACCTGGGAGATGACGGTCGAGCGCGAGGGCAGCGACAAGCCGGTCTGCGTGGCCGAGTCGCTCACGCGCCAATACCCCGCCTGAGCGGGGTATTGGCGAGTCAGGCGCGGCGGGGCTTACAGGCTGGGGTTTTCGCCTTCGGCGATCTGGCCGGTGCGCACTGCCTGGATGGCCTGCTGCCGCACCTCAGCGCGGGAGACGCTGGAGTACACCGGCGGCAGCACGCGCGAACCGGCGGCTTCCATGTCGTGGTGGTGGGCGGCGTAGACGGCTTCGGCGTGCACGTCGGCGCGATCGCGCTGCGACTGGAACTGCAGGGCGCGCCAGGACAGGTCGTCGCCTTCACCGGCGGCGTGGGCGGCGGCGCCCAGGGTGCTGAGCAGGGCGAGGGCGGAAACGGCGAGGATGTTGCGGCTCTTCATGATGGAACTCCTGGTTGGTTGCGGTGTGGCATCGACTCCGGAAACGCCCCCTGGCGTCCCCGTCTCGGTGAGTCCTTTTGGATGTGGCCCATCGATGGGATGAACTTTAGGCGTCCTGGCCGTTCTTAAAAACCGCGTGGTCAGCAACGGATCATTGCAGAATCCGGAATAAAGCTGGCATGCGCGCCGGCGCCACAACGTCAGGAATAGAGGGCCCATGGACCGGCTGCAATCGATGCGGGTGTTCGAAAAGGTGGTGGACGAGGGCGGCTTTGCCGCCGCCAGCCGCGCGCTGGAGCTGTCGCCGGCGGCGGTCACGCGGCTGATCGGCGACCTGGAGCGCCACCTGGGCACGCGCCTGCTCCAGCGCACCACGCGGCGGCTGGCCCTGACCAGCGCGGGCGAGGCCTATCTGGCGCGGGTGCGCGCCATCCTGCACGACGTCGATGAGGCCGAGGCCGAGGCCGCTTCCAGCACCCGCGACCTGCGCGGCACCCTGCGCCTGATCGCCGCGCCGGTGCTGGCGGCCTACTTCCTGGCGCCGCGGGTGCGCCAGTGGCGCGACCTCTATCCCCACCTGGCGCTGGACATCACCACCGACCTCATGCCGCAGGCGCGGGTGGAAGAGTTCGACGCCAGCCTGCTGCTGGTGGACGAGGGCTTCGATGCCAACGTGGTGGCCCGCCCGCTCTGGACCGGCGAATGGATCGTCTGCGCCGCGCCGGACTATCTGGCCCGCCGCGGCACGCCGGCCACGCCGCAGGAACTGGCCGGCCACGACCTACTGCGCCAGCCCTGGCAGGCCGGCGGCCCGCACAGCCACAAGCTGCGGCTGCGGCGCGCGGATGGCGCCGGCGAGCCGGCCGAGCTGGCCATGAACGTGGTGCTGCAGGCCACCACGATCGACGTGCTCTACCGCGCCGCCATCGCCGGCGCCGGCGTGACCGTGGTGTCCCGGCTGCTGGCGGCGCCGCAACTGGCCAACGGCAGCCTGGTCGAACTGCTGCCGGGCTGGATCTCCAGCCGCTACACGCTCTACGTGGCGCAGCCCACGCGGCAGCTGGTGCCCTCGCGCACCCGCGCCTTCATCGACTTCCTGCAGCGCACGGGCGCGGACGTGGAATTGTCGATCCCGCCGCGCTGAATTTCAATGAAAAAGGCCTGAAGCCCAGGTATTACCTGGGTTGTTTGCTATCAAAAATATAGCATCATGCGGCGCCGGGAAACCCGGCCTGGCGCCAGGCCTCGAACACCGTCACCGCCACCGCATTGGAGAGGTTCAGGCTGCGCTGGCCGGCGCGCATCGGCAGGCGCAGCCGCTGGGCGGGCGCGAAGCTCTCGCGCAGCGCCGGCGCCAGCCCGCGCGTTTCCGAGCCGAACACCAGCCAGTCGCCCGCGGCGAACGCCGTGTCGTGCACCGCGCGCGTGCCGCGCGTGGTGAGGGCGAACATGCGCCCGGGCGCCGGCCGTTCGGCCTCCAGCAGCGCCTGCCAGCCGGCGTGGCGCCGCACCTCGGCGTACTCGTGGTAGTCCAGCCCGGCGCGGCGCATCAGCCGGTCTTCCATGGAGAAGCCCAGCGGCTCCACCAGGTGCAGCGTGCAGCCGGTATTGGCGGCCAGCCGGATCACGTTGCCGGTGTTGGGCGGGATTTCGGGCTCGACGAGGACGATGTGGAACATGGGCGCCGATTGTCGCGGGCTCAATCGGTGCGTGCCACCACCAGGCCCGTGACCCGCGCCGCGCCGGCCTGCCGCAGCACCGCGGCCGCGGCGTAGAGCGAGGCGCCGGTGGTCATCACGTCGTCCACCAGCACCACGCGGCGGCCCGCAAGCGCCGCGGCGCGCAGCGGATCGAGCGCAAAGGCGCCGCGCAGGCTGCGCAGGCGCGCGGCACGGTCCAGCCCGACCTGGCGCGCGGTGGGGCGCAGCCGCAGCAGCAGCGTGGCGTCTGTCTCTTATACACATCT
>NZ_JAELTO010000450.1 GCF_016428875.1 Xylophilus sp. ASV27 | reverse complement strand
GACTGGCAGCAACGGCTTGATCTTTTTGTACAACACCGCGCTAACTTCCTTGTTTCTTTTCTTTCCCATGCACCGTCAACGCGCATCCCGCGCTTGGCGATGACAGGCTTTTGTTAGCCGCTCTAAGGTAACGCTGAATAAGTCCGCGTGGTGGCGCGCGCCCTGGTGTGGGATGGGATGCAAGGCGCAAACCGCAGCCATAGCCGCAGCTATGGCGAGGATTTGCAACGCCGCAGACCGCCCACAGCAG
>NZ_JAELTO010000449.1 GCF_016428875.1 Xylophilus sp. ASV27 | reverse complement strand
TGCTGGCGGACTTCCGCCGCGTGCTGCTGTAAGGAGACCGCACCCATGGCAATCATCGACATCAAGGTGCCCGACATCGGCGACTTCGCCGAGGTGGGCGTGATCGAAGTACTGGTCAAGCCCGGCGCCGACCGCGACCTGGTCAAGGTCTGGCAGAAGATGAACGCGCCGCGCTTCGACAACATCATGCTCAAGACCAGGACGGTAGGCGCCAAGGCCACCGACAAGGGCATCGAAGTCACCTTCGAAG
>NZ_JAELTO010000067.1 GCF_016428875.1 Xylophilus sp. ASV27 | reverse complement strand
GTCGAATGTCGGGCAGATCGAATACGGCAAATTCCTTGCGGCGGTCGAGCGCTGTGTCGAGCCGGTACTCGATGGCCGAGCGCATCAGCAGTGGAAATTGCGAGTGGTATACGCACAGATGGATGCGCGTGTTCTTGAGAGCGTCTTGGGCATACAAGGCCAGCGCCACGTCAAAGAGCGGATCGATGTTGGCCATGCGTACCAAACCAAAGCTCACGCGCTTGCCGCTGTGCGGGTCGACGCTGCGGTGTTGTTGGTGCAGGTGCCATGCCGCTCCACGCACTTGGTGCGCGAACTGGCCGCGGCGCTCGCCGCGCTCCAGGCCGGAAAACGGCGCATCGATGAGCTGGGCTCGCCGACGCACGGCTTCCTGCCCCAGTCGTGTGTGGCGCGCCTGTGCAAATTGCAAATGCGCGACCCGGTAGGCCGTGGCGTCTGCGCAGTCGTGCGCGGCGGTGCCGAACTCATCGAACCATGCGCAGACGATGGCGGGTTCTAGCCTGGCCCGCTCACCTCGGTGGCGCTGAAAGGCCCGCCGGCCCTCCAGGTAGGCCAGGAACAGGCCCTCGACCAGTGCCGGTGGCAAGGTGGCCGACGACAGCAGCACGCGGCTACCTAGCAGGCCGGCCCAATGCACGAGTCGGGTCAAGGCGGGCAGGTCGTCGATGTCGAAGTCGTCGATCTCATCAAGCACCAGATCGCTGCTCATGAGTCGCAGCATCGGCGCTATCTGGTGCCCGCCACGCAGGCTCTCGGTAGCTGGGACCAGGTGGTCCACGGTGCATACCAACATAGGCGCAGCCAGCAGCGAGCGTACCTGCCGGTCGGCACTGAGCCGTTGCAGCAAAGGGTGCTGGTCATTGCCTTCGAAGAGCACGCGGCCATCCTTGGGCAGCAGGTCCTGGCGCGATGCGGAGCCTTGCTGTTCGGCCTGTTCCGCGTAGAGATTGAACAAGGCGCGGCTGGCGGCGCCGCCCACCTTGATGGCCAGCTCTTCACCCGACAAATTCAGCATGTCCCGGAAGGCGCGTCCTGTCTGCAGGGTCAGGGTGCGCAGGCCCATGGCGAAGGCGCAACGCATGCCTTGCTGAGGGTTGGACAGCGCGTGCATGATGCGCGCGTTGGCCCGCGTCTTGCCGCAGCCGGTGGACGCCATGTTGACCAGGAAGGCTCCCCGTCTGTCCGCACGTTCGCGCAGCGATGCCGCCAGGTCGGCCGCCTTGTCTTGCCAGCGAAAGAGTTCGCTGTCGCTGCGCTTCATGAGGCCCTTGTGGCGCAGCCGGGGTAGATGACGCTCGATGTTCGGCAACGCATGGATGGCCAGGCCCGCCTGCCGCTCCACACCGAGCAGATGCTCATCCAGCGTCTGGCAGAGGATCGATTGCTGGTTGGTACCACGGCGGGTATTGGCCCACAGCGGGTACGACGGGTTGAGCAAGGGCTTGCGTTCAGGCGCTGTGTCGTCCTGCAGGCTGGAGTAGTGGTGGTCGGCCAGCATCAGGCCCAGTCTGGCAATGTGGGCGATGTATGGATCGTTCTGCCAATCGCCTGCTGCCGGCTGGTCCGCGAAAGGCAGCAGCCTCTTGGCCAGGCTCGCTGCGCGTTTGCGCCATGGTGTTGTGGTTACCGGCAAGCCATGGGGGAAGTCCCAGTAGGGTTCGATGGCTGCTCGGTCACTAGTATCGCAAGGCTCATTCCAGTGAGCGTCAATGCGTGCTGGCAGGTTGTGGAGCAATTCGGACTGAAAGTCGGGCACCCGTGTGCCCTGCCGCTTGTAGCCGCCATTTGTTCGATCAGGCACGGGGATGACCGGCAGGCGGTGGTGCGTCAGCACCAGCCAGCCGACGAGGCGCGCCAACGGCGGCATGACTGCCAGGGGCTTGTTGTTTGCCGCCAGACTGTCCAGTCCGTCGCGCAGCAGATGATCTTCGGTTAGCCAGCGTTGGTCGTCTCCCCGTGTGGGGGCTATCAGCCGCTGCAGCCACTGGGCATCGCTGTCCTTTCCCACGAAGGCCTGAAAAAGACGCAGCGAAACCCATTCGTGGCGGTATAGGTTCTTGCTGCGGAGGCCGGTTGCTACCAGCATGCTCTGGAATGCTTGGCAGGCTTTGCCCAAGTCATGCAGCAGTGCAGCGAGCGCCGTCACCAGGTAGATCAGGTCCAGGCTGTGCCAATCGTTCTCGCTGTCTCGCCGCAGCACGTTGCGCGCGGTGGTGTTGGTAGGCACCGCACCCTGCGCATTGAAACGCCCCGCATCCCCCACCACCCACAGCAGCTCACTGTGATCCAGCCCTCGGATCCAATGGCAGGCCACGGCGGTGTTCTTGCGTGCGGTCTTGCGCAGCAGCCGGCGCAGCGTGTCCAGACCGTCCTTGGTGATGGGTGTTTGCCAGGTGCGGTCGCCGCGCCGCTCGGCGAACTGGTCGAGGATGCGGCGCGTTTCGGTCAATGCCCGTTTGTCGCACTGGGAGATCAGCAGGATGTTCATGGTGCGGGCGGCTCGGTTGTGGCGGCAGCCTGTGCCTGGCGGCCCACTTGTAGCGCCACGGCCTGGATCGTCTCGATCATGAAGTCCAGCGCTTCGCCGCGCGTCAGGCTCTCGATGCAGGCGCGGCGGAAGTCCTGTTCCTCTTCCCCGCGCACGGCCCAGAGGAAGGCCTGCGGCAGAACATGCGCATCCTTGACGAGGTCTGCCACGTCGAACACCAGGCCGCCGCGTCGCGTCTTGCCGTGCAACACGGCCAGGCCGTGGGGCAAGCCCAGTACCCAGGTGGCGGTGGCGCCCAGCCCGTAGGCCAGGTAGTTGCCATGGTCCAGGAAGCCGTTGGCGGGATCTGTGCCGGTGCCGCGTTTGGCGCGGGTGAAGTCGCCGTACTTGGTGGCTTGGGCTGCGAGCTTGAACAAGTGCTTGGTCAGGCGTGCCTCCTCCGTCAGCAGGGCGGTGTTGTCCGGCGCCGCGGCCACGTTGTGGGCGGAGGCATCCAGCGCCGTTTGCAGCGATTGGGCATCGATCGCAAAGCCGGCGTCGCGCAGTGCTCGGCTGCCAGTCCATTGCTGCCCGATGCGTTGCAGCCGCGCCTGCTGGAAGGCCTTCGCGGCTGCCAGCCGCAGCGCGTCGTCGAACCAGAAGCGTACCCAGTGCTGAAGGTATTCCGTGGGGCGGTATTCACTTTGCGGTGAGAACCATGCCACTTCCACGTCGACCTCATTGGCGGTGAAGAGCGGGGTACCGCCGCCGCCGCAAAAACCGACCAGCACTCCGGCCTTGGCCAGCTCGCGCATGGCGGCCTGGGTGACGGATGTTCCCGTCCCCAGCAATACCGTGGTGGTGTTGGCGATGGGAATGTTCCAGTAGCGCGAGCGCTTGCCCTCGTCCGTCACGTACTCGACACGGCCGCCGTTGACCAGTACGCGGCAGTGCTCGAGATAGTAGAGGTTGGCTCGCTTGGAATGCAGGATGGTCTTGAGGTCGGAGGCGGTGATGTCTTGCATGGCGCTTGCCAGTCTGCCATCGCCGCCGCCATGTGCTCAAGCCGTCGAGTCGTCCAGCTCGCCGCGCGCCAGGTGGGCGTCGTCGGCCCAGCCGACCAGCGACAGCCCTTCGGGGGTCCACAGCAGCCGGTTGATGGCGGCATTGCCGAGTCTCCAGGTGCGCGGGGCCTGCAGTTCCTGGCCGGTGGCGGCGCGGTAGAGCACGTCCATCACGCCGCCGTGGCCGACCATCACGATCTGCTCGCCGACGTGGCGCTCGGCCAGGGCGTGCACGGCCCGGGTCACGCGCTCGCGGAATTGGAGCAGGGACTCGCCCCTCTCGCCGGGGCGGAAGGCGGGTTCGCGGATGCGCCAGAGGCGGGCCTGCTCCGGCAGCCGGGCGTCGATGTCGGCGAAGGTCAGTCCCTCGAAGCTGCCGAAAGCGCGCTCGCGCAGGCCGGGAGCCGGGCGCAGCGGCAGGGCGTGCACGTCAGCCACGGCGCGGGCGGTCTCGAAGGCTCGCTGCAGGTCGCTGGCATAGATGGCGGCGATGGGCTCTTCGGCGAGGGCGCGCGCAAGCTGCTGCGCCTGCCAGACGCCGGTGGCGTTGAGCGGGATGTCGAGCTGCCCCTGGATGCGGTTGTCGACGTTCCAGGCGGTTTCGCCGTGCCGGATGGCAATGATGCGGGTGGCGTCCATGGCCTCAGGTGGTGGCCTCATCGCCCGGGCCACGGCGGGTCCCGCGGGCGTGACGGTCTGCTGTCCAGATCACGGCGGCGGCGGCAGCGTGACGCGGACCTGGCGCACGCCCTGCGGCGCCGCCGGAAAGCCGTGCAGCGCGGCATCGAGCATCACGGTCAGGACGGCATCGTTGGCCGGCTGCAGGTCTTCGCTGGTGGCGTGCGTTTCGTAGACCACCTGGCCGCTGGAGAGGTCGCGCAGCACGAGGTTGACCTGGTGCTGGTAGATCACGCGGTCGGGGAAGCCCGGGCCGCCCCAGCCGCCGTAGTATCCCCAGCCGCGCCGCCAGTAGCCGCCGCCCCAGTAGGGGCCCCAGCCCGGTCCCCAGCCCGGTCCCCACGGGTCGTAGCTGACCTGGCGCTGGCCGTTGAAACTGACCTGTACGCTGTATCTGGCCGCGGCGTCGTCGCGCCGCAGGCCGACGCGCTCCAGGGCTGCCGTGGCGGCCTGCTCCAGCCGGTCCTGCATCTGCGCCTGGACCTGCTGCGAGGGCAGCCGCTCGAAGCGGTAGGTAGCATTGGCGGGCGCCGCCGACAGCGTGGAGAAGGCCTGGACGTCGCTTTCGACCACGCGGTTGGTGGCGCAGCCGGACAGCAGCAGGGCCGCGCCCAGGGCGCCGGCTAGGAGGAGGACTTTCTTCGGTTGCATATGCGGACTCCGGTAGTCTTGGAAGGGACTGGGCCCCCTGAGTGGGTTAGACCCCGCTGGCTACCGCAGTTCCTGCGTGGCGTGCCGGGTGTACGGCGTTTTACGCCGGTCGCACGACGTTTGTACGTTTCCTGCGTAAATCCTGTGTCTTCATCCCAGCAGCAGCGCGTCGTCGGACAACTGTTCGCCGCGGGTCTGCTCGAACATGCGCAGCAGGTCGGGGACGTCCAAGTGGGCGCGTTCCTCGCCGGACACGTCCAGCACGACGCGGCCCTGGTGCAGCATCACGGTGCGGGTGCCGTAGTCCAGCGCCTGGCGCATGCTGTGGGTGACCATCATGGCGGTGAGTTGCCCCGCGGCGACGATGCGCGCGGTCAGCTCCAGCACGAAGGCCGCGGTCTTCGGGTCGAGCGCGGCGGTGTGCTCGTCCAGCAGCAGGATGCGGGAAGGCTGGAGCGAGGCCATGAGCAGGCTGACGGCCTGGCGCTGGCCGCCGGAGAGCAGGCCGATGCGGTCGGCCAGCCGGTTCTCCAGGCCCAGGCCGAGGATGGCGAGCTTCTCGCGGAACAGCGCGCGCATCTCGCGCTGGATGGCAAAGCGAAAGCCGCGGCGGCGGCCGCGTGCCAGGGCCAGCGCCATGTTCTCCTCGATGGTCAGCGCCTCGCAGGTGCCGGCCATCGGGTCCTGGAAGACGCGGGCCACCTTGTCGGCGCGCTGCCATGCCGCCAGCCGGGTGACGTCCGCGTTGTCGATGGCGATGCGGCCCGTGTCCACCGCGAGGTCGCCCGAGATCGCGTTGAGCAGCGTCGACTTGCCGGCGCCATTGGAGCCGATGACCGAGACGAACTGCCCGGTGGGAATCTGCAGCGACAGCCCGCGCAGCGCCCGGTTCTCGATGGGCGTGCCGGGGTTGAAGGTGATGTGGAGGTCGTGTACGTCGAGCATGGCGGTCAGGCCTCCTTCCCCGCGCGCGGCGCGCGCCGGCGCTTCAGGCGCGGCAGTACCAGCGCCAGGCCCACCAGCACGGCGGTGACCAGGTTCAGGTCCTGTGCCTTCAGGCCGATGAATTCGCTGTTGAGCGCCAGCGCCACGAACAGGCGGTAGAGCACCGCGCCCAGCACCACGGCCAGCGTGGTCAGTACCAGGCGGCGCGCTGGCAGCACGCTTTCGCCCACGATGACCGCGGCCAGCCCGATGACGATGGTGCCTATGCCCATGGAGATGTCGGCGCCGCCCTGGCTCTGCGCAAAGACCGCGCCGGCCAGCGCCACCAGCGCATTGGACAAGGCCATGCCGACCAGTGTGGCGGTGCCGGTGGCCACGCCCTGGGCGCGCGCCATGCGCGCGTTGGCGCCGGTGGCGCGCAGCGCCAGCCCGATCTCGGACGAGAAGAACCAGTCCAGCAGCAGCTTGGTCACGGCGATCAGTGCGAGCATGGCCAGCGGCCGCTCGATGTAGTCGGGCAGCCAGCCCGGCAGCACGGAGAAGATGGTGGGCTCGGTGATCAGCGGCACATTGGGCTTGCCCATGATGCGCAGGTTGATCGAGTAGAGCGCGATCATCACCAGGATGCCCGCCAGCAGGTCCATGATCTTCAGCCGCACGTGCAGCCAGCCGGTGATGAAGCCTGCCGCGGCGCCGGCGGCGATCGCGGCGGCCGTGGCCGCGAACGGGTCGATGCCCGAGCCGATCAGTGTGGCGGCGACCGCCGCACCCAGCGGAAAGCTGCCGTCGACCGTCAGGTCCGGGAAGTTGAGGACACGGAAGGTGATGAAGACGCCGAGCGCCACCAGGCCGAAGATCAGCCCGATCTCGATCGCCCCCCAGAGGGAGTAGAGCGACACGTTATTCGAGCACCGTCTTGGCCGACTGGCGCAGCTCCGGCGACAGGGTCACGCCCTGTTTGGCGGCCGCCGCGGCGTTGAGCACCAACTCGAGCTTGCTGCTGGTTTCGCTGGCGATGCTGCCGGGCGCCTCGCCCTTGAGGATGCGCACCACCTGGCGGCCGGTCTGGCGGCCCAGGTCGCGGTAGTCCACCCCCAGCGCGGCCACCGCGCCGCGCTTGACGCTGTCGGTGTCCGCGGCCACCAGCGGGATCCTGGAGTCGTTGCCGACCTTGACCAGCGCCTCGTAGGCCGAGACCACGTTGTTGTCGGTGTTGGTGTAGATCACGTCCACCTTGCCCACCAGCGTGCGCGCCGCGGCGCCCACGTCCACCGAGCGCGGCGCGGAGGCCTCGACCAGCGTCATGCCCGACTTGCCCAGCAGTTCCTTCATCTGCTTGACGACCACGGCCGAGTTCGCCTCGCCGGGGTTGTAGACCATGCCCACGCGCTGGGCGTTGGGCACCAGGCGCTTGATCAGGTCGAGCTGCTTGTCCAGCGCCAGCAGGTCCGACACGCCGGTGACGTTGGTGCCCGAGGGCTTCCAGTCCTTGACCAGTTGCGCCGCGACCGGATCGGTGACCGCCGAGTACACCACCGGAATGGTCTTGGTCGCGGCCACCACGGCCTGGGCCGAGGGCGTGGCGATGGCGACGATGACGTCGGGCTTGTCGCCGATGAACTTGCGCGCGATCTGCGCGGCCGTGCCCGTGTTGCCCTGCGCGCTCTGGTACTCCCACTTGAGGTTCTTGCCGGGTTCGTAGCCGGCGGCCTGCAGTTCCTCCTTCACCCCATCGCGGATCGCGTCGAGCGCCGGGTGCTCGACGATGGCCGTGACCGCAACGGACTTGGTCTGCGCCAGCGCGGGCAGGGCGCTGGCGGCCAGCAGCAGGGCGGCGCCGGCGGACAACAGCGGGCGGCGGGCAAGAGTGGGAAGGCTGATCATCTTTGTCTCTCCTTTGGACATCGTTGTGTGAACGAAAACCTCAACTTCAGTGCGCCACGACTTGCAGCGCGGGGATGCCGGGGGCCGCGAAGCGCTCCGGGTCGAAGGCCTTGTCGCCATCCTCGCGGGCGATGCCGTCGGCCTTCAATCCGGCGAAATCGTACAGGGTCCGGTCGGCCAGGTGCGAGGGCACCACATTCTGCAGCGCGCTGAACATGTTTTCGATGCGGCCGGGGAATTTCTTCTCCCACTCGCGCAGCATCTCGCCCACCTGCTTGCGCTGCAGGTTCTCCTGGCTGCCGCACAGGGTGCAGGGGATGATGGGGAACTGGCGGTGCCGAGCCCAGCGCACCAGGTCCTTCTCGGCCACGTAGGCGAGCGGGCGGATGACCACGTGCCGGCCGTCGTCGCTCACCAGCTTGGGCGGCATGCTCTTCAACTTGGCGCCGAAGAACATGTTGAGCAGGAAGGTCTGCAGGATGTCGTCGCGGTGGTGGCCGAGCGCGACCTTGGTGGCGCCCAGTTCGTCGGCCACGCGGTACAGGATGCCGCGGCGCAGCCGGCTGCACAGGCCGCAGGTGGTCTTGCCCTCGGGGATCACGCGCTTGACGATGCTGTAGGTGTCCTGGTTCTCGATGTGGAAGGGCACGCCCAGCGCGGCAAGGTACTCGGGTAGCACGTGCTCGGGGAAGCCGGGCTGCTTCTGGTCGAGGTTGACCGCCACGATGTCGAAGTGTATCGGCGCGCGAGCCCTCAGCTTGAGCAGGATGTCCAGCATGGCGTAGCTGTCCTTGCCGCCGGACATGCAGACCATGACCTTGTCGCCTTCCTCGACCATGTTGAAGTCGACGATGGCGCGGCCCATCTCCCGGCATAGCCGCTTTTCGAGCTTGTGGGTTTCGCGCTCGACCTTGAGGTTGGCGGATGCCGCCGTCATGTCGGCAGCTTCGTTTTCGTGTTCAGTCCAGACGGCGCTCATGGCAGATCTTTCGGGTTGCAGCAGGCATCACGCCGGGCTCAGTGCGAGCCATTGCTCGGGGGTATAGGCGCGCACCGGGCTCGCGGCAAAGTCGCGCAGGTTGCGGGTGACGATGGCCGTGGCGCCACTGGCCTGCGCGGCATGGGCCAGCACGGCGTCTTCGAAGTCGGCCATGCCGCTGGCCAGGGCGGTATCGACCACGGTGCGGCCGACGGCAGCAACGTCGAAAAGCCTGAGCAATTGCCGCAGCGCGCTGCGGCTGGTATCGCGGTCAAATTCGTGGCCGAGGTAGTAGTCGAGCGTGGTCACCGTTGTGGCGCACAGCAGGGCGCGCACCGCACCCAGCTCGACCCGTTTGAACACCAGTTTTGCGGAGTCGATGAAGGCGGCGCGCTGCAGCAGCACATCCAGCACGATGCTGGTGTCGACCAGAATGCTCATCGGACCGAGCCGTGCAGGTGCTTTGCGCGGATGTGCTGGTGGTAGCCGTCCGCCGGCGCTTCGGGCGCGCGCTTTGCGGTTTTCAGCAGGCCGACCAGGCCATCGGTGATCGGGGTGGCGCCAGCGTCTTGGGCATCGGCAGGCGATTGGCGCGCGGCCAATGCCGCGAAGTAATCCGCGACCAATTGCGAGAGCGAGCGGCCATGCTCGGCCGCGTAGGCCTTGGCATTCTCGATCAGCTCTTGATCCAGGCGTAGGGTGAGTTTGGTGTTCATGGCAGCCATCACAGATGGGTGACGTACAAGTTCAATATATCGTACGTCTCTGTGATTTCCCCCTACCACTGTCCGGTTTCCATCCGGATCGCCACCTCGCAGTCGTCGAAGATCTCCAGCTTGGCGATCTTCACCCGCACGCCGAGCACGCCGGGCAGCTGCATCAGCCGGTGCGCGACCTTGCCGATCAGGCTCTCCAGCAGGTTCACGTGCTCGGCGTTGCACTCGTCGATGATGATCTTGCGCACCTTGCGGTAGTCCAGCACGTGCAGGATGTCGTCGTCGCGCGGCAGCAGGTCCTGGGTGCCGAGGTTGAGCTCGGCGTCCACCTGGATCGGCTGCGGCGCGGTCTTCTCGAAGTCCAGGATGCCCAGATTGGCGTCGAAGCGCAGGCCGTGGAGGGTGAGGATCTGGGTGCCTTTGGTGGTGGACATGGGGGTGGTCGGGAAAAGGGCTACATCAGGGAGAAGTCGCGCTCGAACTTCATCAGGTGCTGGCCGCCGTCCACCAGCAGCGTGGTGCCGGTGATCGAGCGGTTCTCCAGCGCGAAGCGGACGCTGGCGGCCACGTCCTCGGGCGAGGACGAGCGGCCCAGCGGCGACTGGCGGTGCAACTCGGCGAACTTCTCCTCCGACAGCATGTGGCTGGTGAGCGTGAGGCCGGGCGCCACGCCCACCACGCGCACCAGCGGCGCCAGCGCCTGGGCCAGCAGGGTGCCGGCGGTCTCCAGCGCGGCCTTGGACAGGGTGTAGCTCAGGAAGTCGGGGTTGGGGTTCCACAGCTTCTGGTCCAGCAGGTTGACCACCGCGCCCAGGCCCGGCGCGGCGCCGCGCGCCTGCAGGTGGGCGTGCAGCGCCTGGGCCAGCAGGATGGGCGCGGCGGTGTTGCTGCGCAGATGGCGCTCGAGCGCGGCAAAGCCGAAGCTCTGCGCGTCGTCATGCTCGAACAGCGAGGCGTTGTTGACCACCGCGTCGAGCCGGCCGCACTGCGCCACCACCTGCGGCACCAGGGCGCGCACCGCGGCCTCGTCCTCCAGATCTGCGCGAAAAATGGCGCAAGCCCTGGTGTATTGCTGGCATTCAGCTATTGTTTTAATAGCGTCCGCCTCGGAGTGCCGGTAGTGCAGCGCCACCTGCCAGCCACCCGCGGCCAGCGCCAGCGCGATCTTGCGGCCCAGGCGCCTGGCGCCCCCGGTGACGAGGACGGTGCGCGGCGGGGAGGGGGCGGTGGGCGGGGGCACGGCGGGGGACAATCCGGTAATGACGACGAGACCCGAGAGTTTATCGAGCGCCCCGCCCATGGCCTTGCAGGCCCGCATCGCCGAGGCCATCACGCAGGCCGGCGGCTGGATCGGCTTCGACCGCTTCATGGCCATGGCGCTGTATGAGCCCGGCCTGGGCTACTACGCGCGCAGCAGCCCCAAGTTCGGCGCCATGCCGCAGTCGGGCAGCGACTTCGTCACCGCGCCCGAGCTGTCGCCGCTGTTCGGCCGCGCGCTGGCGGCGCAGGTGGCCCAGGCGCTGGAGGCCACCGGCACGCACGAGGTCTGGGAATTCGGCGCCGGCTCGGGCGCGCTCGCGCAGCAGTTGCTGGAGGCGCTGGGCGAGCGGGTGCGGCGCTACGTCATCGTCGACCTCTCCGGCAGCCTGCGCGCGCGCCAGCAAGAGCGGCTGGCGCCCTGGGGCGACCGCGTGCAATGGGTGGCCGCGCTGCCGGCGCGCATCGAGGGCGTGGTGCTCGGCAACGAGGTGCTGGACGCCATGCCGGTGCAACTGCTGGCGCGCCACGGCGGCCAGGCCGGCGGCGTATGGCACGAGCGCGGCGTGGCGCTGCACGGCGGCGCCTTCGCCTGGGCCGACCGGCCGACCGCGCTGCGCCCGCCCGTGGAGATCGAAGGCCCGCACGACTACCTGACCGAGATCCACCCCCAGGCCCAGGCCTTCGTGCGCACCCTGGCCGACCGGCTGGCGCGCGGCGCCGTCCTTCTGCTGGACTACGGCTTCGGCGAATCCGAGTACTACCACCCGCAGCGCCACATGGGCACGGTGATGTGCCACCGCGGCCACGCCGCCGACAGCAACCCGCTGGCCGACGTGGGCGAGAAGGACGTCACCGCCCACGTCGACTTCACCGGCATCGCCCTGGCCGCGCAGGAGGCCGGGCTGCAGGTGCTCGGCTACACCACCCAGGCGCACTTCCTCTACAACTGCGGCTTGGGGCCCTTGCTCGAGCAGGCCGGCCCGGCCGAACGCGCCGCCGCCGCCAAGCTGGTGCTGGAGCACGAGATGGGCGAGCTGTTCAAGGTGATCGCCCTGGGCGCGGGCCCGGCCTGGGAGCCCCTGGGTTTTGCCCGCGGCGACCGCAGCCACCGGCTGTAGCGCCATTTTCTTGAAGAAAATGGCCTGTAGCCCAGGTACTTCCTGGGCTACATGCTATATATTTAATAGCTATCAGTAGCCCAGGGCCAGACCGGTATTGCGCCGCGGATCGTTGGCGCCATAGAAGCGCATGTTGCCCACCGGCGTGCCGCCCAGCGCCGGCGCGCCGATGATGATCGCGGCCAGGTGGTTGGCCGGTTGCGGGGCGCCCAGCTTGTGGCCCATCTGCTCCAGCAGCTTGCGCGTGTCGGGCGACAGCGCGTAGGGCTCGACATTGGTCAGATCGGGCAGCCACTGCTGATGGAAGCGCGGCGCGTCCACCGCCTCCTGCACGTTCATGCCGTAGTCGATGGCGTTGAGCATGGTCAGCAGCACGGCGGTGATGATGCGGCTGCCGCCCGGGGTGCCCAGCACCATCACCGGCTTGCCGTCCTTGCTGACGATGGTCGGGCTCATGGATGACAGCGGGCGCTTGCCGGGGGCGATCGCGTTGGCCTCGCCCTGCACCAGTCCGTAGATGTTGGGCACGCCGATCTTCGCGGTGAAGTCGTCCATCTCGTCGTTGAGCAGCACGCCGGTGCCGCCGGCCGTCACGCGCGCGCCGAACCAGTCGTTGAGCGTATAGGTGACCGAGACCGCATTGCCCCACTTGTCGGCAATCGAGTAGTGCGTGGTGTTGCTGCCCTCGTGCGGCGCCACGCCGGGCTTGATGTCCTGCGAGACACCGGCCTTGGCCGGGTCGATCACGGCGCGGATCTTCTCCGCATAGGCCTTGTCGAGCAGGCGCTCCAGCGGGTTGTTCACGAAGTCCGGGTCGCCCAGGTAGCTGTTGCGGTCCACGTAGGCGTGGCGCATGGCCTCGATCTGGTAGTGCACCGCCTGTGCCGCGCCCCAGCCCAGTTCCTTCAGCGGGTAGCCTTCCAGGATGTTGAGCATCTCGCAGATCACCACGCCGCCCGAACTCGGCGGCGGCGCCGACACCACGCGGTAGCCGCGGTAGTCGCACTCCACCGGCGCCATCTCGCGCGTGCTGTACTCGTCCAGATCGGTCTGCGTGAGGATGCCCTGGCCCGCGCGGCTGGAGGCGACGATGGCGCGGCCCACGCGGCCCTTGTAGAAGCCGTCGGCGCCCTTCTGGCTGATGGCCTGCAAGGTCCTGGCCAGGTCCTTCTGCACGATGCGGTCTCCCACCGCGAAGGGCTGGCCCTTTTTCAGGAAGATCGCGGCGGAGGCCGGATCCTTGCGCAAGTCCTCGTTGGCGGTGTTGAACATGTCGATGTCGCCCTGCTCGAGCACGAAGCCGCGCTCGGCATAGCGGATGGCCGGCGCCAGCAGCGTGGCGCGCGGCAGCGTGCCGTACTTCTTGCGCGCGTACTCCATGCCCGAGACCGTGCCCGGCACGCCCACGGCCAGGTGGCCGCGCGTGGACAGGCCCTTGACCACGTTGCCGTCGGCGCCCAGGTACATGTCGGCAGTGGCGGCCAGCGGCGCCTTCTCGCGGAAGTCGAGGAAGGTCTTGCGGCCGTCGGCCAGTTGCAGCGTCATGAAACCGCCCCCGCCCAGGTTGCCGGCCGCCGGGTAGACCACCGCCAGCGCATAGCCCACCGCCACCGCGGCATCGACCGCATTGCCGCCGCGCCTGAGCACGTCGACGCCCACCCGCGTGGCCAGGTGCTGCGCGCTCACGACCATGCCGTTCTCGGCCGCCACCGGCGCCGCCGAGGCGGCGCAAGCGGCCGGTGCCTGGGCCATGAAGGCCGCAGCGGCGGTGGACAGCACCGCGATGCGCCAGCCCTGCGGCTTCTGATGTTGGGTCCAGCGAAACAGCGCCATGGCGATCTCCTCAAGAGGGGTTGCGACGAGCCGGCATGATGACATGCGCCGGAGCTTCGCACCCGCCTCGGCAGTGCGCCGGCTGCGTCCGGGCTATTCCACAATCACATCCCTTCACGACACTGGGAGTGCCTGCATGATCGTACGCATCGAAATCGAAGGGGGCCGCGCCGGCTTCTATGAATACCGTGTCAGCTACGAGTCGGAAGAACTGTATGCCGACGCCGGGCTGGGTTCCGTGGCCGACTGCCTGGTGGGTGCCGTCGAGGGCATGGCGCCGGACGTACTGGCCGCGGAGGTCTGGTACCGGGGCATCGTCTCGGGCACCTATCCGCTGCCGGTGATCGGCACCCGCCTCGAGCAGGTGGCCGCGCATGCGGTCAACACGGCCGAGGCGATCCGCGAGGCGCTGGGCGAGGATTGAGTTCGGTGCTGGCCGCATCCAAAAAGCGTGCTAACGTCAGTAAACGAATCCATTTGTAATACATGCGCCGCAGACCCACTGCGGGTTGGGAGGAGACATTGGCCGACGTTTGCCATGACGAGGACCGACACGACCTCGGCGCTTTCGAAGGGGCTGCCGTGACCGAGCCCATGCGGTTCTTTGCGCATTCGGCGGCAGGCCTGGACCCGAGCCACTGGCAGCCGCTGGATGCGCATCTGCTTGCGGTGGGCCAGTGGGCCGGCAGCTTCGCCAGGGTGTTTGGCGCAGAGGCGCTCGCCACCGTGCTGGGCCAGCTGCACGACCTGGGCAAGTACACCGAGCCGTTCCAGGCGCGGCTGCGCGGCAGTGCCCAGCGGGTCGACCATTCCACCTGGGGTGCTCGCATCGCCTGCCAGAAGTTCGGCGCGCATGGGCAGTTGCTGGCCTATGCGATCGCGGGCCACCACGCCGGCCTGGCCAACGGGCAGGGCGAGGGCCAACGGACCCCGCTGGCGGACCGGCTCGCGGCAGACCTGCCAGCACTCGACCCGGCATGGCGGCAGGCGATCAACCTGCCTGCCGGGCTGGCCTTGCCCAAAGGCTTCAGGCCCTACGGCGAGGGCCCCGCGCAGGCCAGGCAGGCCAAGGAGCGCGCACAGTTCCAGTTCGCCTTTCTGGTGCGCATGCTGTTCTCCTGCCTGGTGGATGCCGACTTCCTCGACACCGAGGCCTACTACGCCCATATCGACCCCGACGAGCGCCACCGGCGGCATCGCCATGCGCCGGTGCCCACGCTGGAGCAACTGCGCGCGCAGCTCGACGCCCACCTCGGCGGCTTCCAGGCCGACAGTGACGTCAACCGGCTGCGTGCCGACGTGCTGCGCCACGTGCGCCAGGAGGCCGCCCATGCGCCTGGACTGTTCTCGCTGACCGTGCCCACCGGCGGCGGCAAGACGCTGGCCTCGCTCGCCTTCGCGCTCGACCATGCGATCCGCCACGGCCTGCGGCGCGTGATCTTCGTGATCCCGTTCACCAGCATCGTCGAGCAGAACGCCGCCGTCTTCCGCCGCGCACTGGGTGCGCTGGGCGAGGCCGCCGTGCTGGAGCACCACAGCGCCTTCGTCGAGCAGCCACCGCCCGCGGGCGACCCGGACCAGTACCAGTCGGTGCAGAAGCTGCGCCTGGCCATGGAGAACTGGGACGCACCCATCGTCGTCACCACCGCCGTGCAGTTTTTCGAAAGCCTGTTCGCGGCCAGGCCCTCGCAATGCCGCAAGCTGCACAACATCGCCGGCAGCGTCGTCATCCTGGACGAAGCCCAGACCCTGCCGCTCACGCTGCTGCGCCCCTGCGTTGCCGCCATCGACGAACTGGCGCGCAACTACCGCACCAGCATCGTGTTGTGCACGGCCACCCAGCCCGCGCTCAACGCGCCTGACTTCGTCGGCGGGCTGCACGGCGTGCGCGAACTGGCCCCCGAACGCGACGCGCTGTTCCGCAAGCTCGCGCGCGTGCGCGTCCGGCATGCGGGCGTGCTGGACGACGACGCGCTCGCCGCCCACATGCGCGAGCGCGGGCAGGTGCTGTGCATCGTCAACAACCGGCGCCACGCGCGCGCCGTGTACCAGGCCATGGCCGACCTCCCCGGCGCACGCCACCTGACCACGCTCATGTGTGCCAAACACCGCAGCGCGGTACTGGCCGAGGTGCGGCAGATGCTCAAGGATGGAGAGCCCTGCCGGCTCGTCAGCACGAGCTTGATCGAGGCTGGAGTCGATGTCGATTTCCCCACCGTGCTGCGCGCCGAGGCGGGCCTCGATTCCATCGCCCAGGCCGCCGGCCGCTGCAACCGCGAAGGCCGGCGCGGCGTCGAGGCCAGCGAGGTGCTGGTGTTCGAGGTCGCCAACGAAGACTGGGCGCCCCCGCCGGCGCTCGAAAAGTTCGCCCAGGCCGCGCGTGAAGTGCTGCGCCAGCATCGGGACGACCCGCTGTCGCCGGCGGCCATCGAGCGCTATTTCCAGCTGCTTTACTGGCAGAAAGGCGAGCAGGAGCTGGATGCGCACGACCTGTTGGGGCTGGCGCGCAGCAGCCAGCTCCAAAGCCTTCCGATGGAAACGCTGGCCACCAGGTTCAGGATGATCGACAGCGTGCAGATGCCCGTGATCGTTGCGTATGACGACGATGCGCGCCAGGCCCTGGCCAGCCTGGAGCATGCCGAAGGCAGTGTGGGCATCGCGCGCAAGCTCCAGCCCTATCTGGTGCAGTTGCCGCGGCAGGGCTTTGACGCGCTACGCAAGGCCGGCGCCATACGGGCGCTTGCGCCGGAGAAGTGGGGGGAGCAGTTCGTGGTGCTCGAGCATGAAGACCTGTACGACTCCAGGTTTGGATTGCATTGGGAAAACCCGACTTTCATCAACCTTGATCGTCTGGTTCAGTAACAGAATGAGCCGCAATGCTTATGCGGCAGGTTTGAACCGACTGCGAAACTTAAGGAGTAGCGAATGGCCTTTGGAGTTCGGCTGCAGGTCTGGGGTGACAGGGCCTGTTTCACGCGGCCAGAGATGAAGGTGGAGCGCGTCTCCTACGACGCCCTGACCCCGTCCGCCGCGCGCGGCATCCTGGAGGCGATCCACTGGAAACCTGCCATTCGCTGGGCGGTGGACCGCATCCACGTCCTCAAGCCGATCCGCTTCGAGTCGATTCGCCGTAACGAGGTGGGCGGCAAGCTCTCGCCCGCCAGCGTGGCCAAGGCCGTGAAGGCCGGCACCACGAACGGCCTCGCCAATTTCGTCGACGAAGACCGGCAGCAGCGCGCGGCCACGGTGCTGCGCGACGTGGCCTATGTGATCGAGGCGCACTTCGAGCTGACGGCCAAGGCCGGCCCGGACGATTCGGTGGGCAAGCACCTGGACATCTTCAACCGCCGCGCGCGCAAGGGCCAGTGCTTCCAGATGCCGTGCATGGGCGTGCGTGAGTTTCCGGCGAACTTCAAGCTGCTGGAAGACGGCGAGGCGGTGCCAGAGCCCGACGCCAGCCTGCGCGCCGAGCGCGACCTGGGCTGGATGCTGCACGACATCGACTTCGCGCGCAGCATGACGCCGCGCTTCTTCCGCGCGCGCATGGCGGGTGGCGTGATCGAGGTGCCGCCGTGGCAGAGCGAAGAGGTCAAGGCATGATCCTGCAGGCGCTCAACAATTACTACCAGCGCCTGTTGGCGCGTGATGAGCCCGGTCTTTCCCCCTTCGGCTACAGCCCCGAGAAGATCAGCTACGAGATCTTGCTGGCGCCCGATGGAGCAGTAGCGCAGGTCAATAGCATCCATGACACCTCCGGCAAGAAGCCGGTGCCGCGCATCCTGAACGTGCCGCAGCCCGAGAAGCGCACGGTGGGCATCAAGTCCAACTTCCTCTGGGACAAGACCAGCTATGTGCTGGGCGTCAGCGCCACCAGCAAGCGCGCGGACAAGGAGCACGAAGCCTTCAAGGCGCTGCACCGCGAATGCCTGGCGGGGCAGACCGATCCCGGGCTGAAGGCGTTCCTCGCGTTCCTGGACGCCTGGACGCCCGAGCGCTTCAAGGAGGCGCACTTCAGGGAAGAGATGCTCGACGCGAACTTCGTCTTTCGCCTCGACGGCGAGAGGGCCTTCCTGCATGAGCGGCCTGCGGCGCAGGCGGTGCGCGCGCGGCTGCTGGGCACGCAAGACGGCGAGGCGGGCGCAGCGGCGGGGCTTTGCCTGGTGACGGGCGAGGTGCTGCCGCTGGCCCGCCTGCATCCCGCGATCAAGGGGGTGAATGGTGCGCAGAGTTCGGGCGCCTCCATCGTCTCCTTCAATCTGGAGGCCCTCAGCTCCTACGGAAAAAGCCAGGGCGAGAACGCGCCGGTGTCGGAGCAGGCCGCCTTTGCCTACACCACCGTGCTCAACCACCTGCTGCGGCGTGGTGAGCACAACCGCCAGCGGCTGCAGATCGGGGATGCCAGCGTGGTGTTCTGGGCCGAGACCGACGATGCGCAGCAGGCCGAGGCCGCGGAGTTCCTGCTGGAGCAGTTTCTGAGTCCCAAGAGCGACGACGAGCAGGAAGCCGCCAAGCTGCGCCGTGTGCTCGAAGACGTGGCGCAGGGCCGGCCCCGGCCGCTGCAGAGCTTCGATCCCAAACTGGACCCCGGCACGCGCATGTTCGTGCTGGGCCTGTCGCCCAACGCCTCGCGCCTGTCGATCCGCTTCTGGCAGAGCGATACGCTGGAGGTGTTCGCCCGGCGCGCGGCCGAGCATGCGGAAGATCTGCGCATCGAGCCGCTGCCGTGGAAGACGGCACCCTCGGCCTGGCGGCTGGCGCTGGCCACGGCGCCATCGCGCGAGGGCCGCTCCAAGTCGGAAGACGTGTCGCCGCAGCTGGCGGGCGAGTTGATGCGCGCCATTCTGAGCGGCGCGCGCTATCCGCACAGCCTGCTGACCAACGTGGTCATGCGCATGCGCGCCGACGGCGATGTGTCGGGCGTGCGTGTGGCACTCTGCAAGGGAATCCTGGCGCGCGACCGGCGCCTGGGTGTCAAGGCTTATGACGAGGAGGTACCAGTGAGTCTAGATGTTCAATCCACCAACCCGGGCTACCGGCTGGGGCGGCTGTTCGCCGTCCTGGAGCGCGCGCAGCGCAGCGCGCTGGGCGGGCAGGTCAACGCGACCATCCGCGACCGCTACTATGGCGCGGCATCAGCCACGCCGGCGTCGGTCTTCCCGGTGCTGCTGCGCAATACGCAGAACCATATCGGCAAGCTGCGCAAGGACAAACCCGGCCTGGCGAACAGCCTGGAGAAGGACATCCGCGACATCGTGGACGGCCTGGGAGAGCGCTTTCCGCGCAGTCTGCGCATGGAGGACCAGGGCCGCTTTGCCATCGGCTACTACCACCAGGCTCAGGCACGCCCCGCCAAGGCCGAGGGCGCCGAGGCCGACGACACCACCGACTCCGATTCTGATGAACAAGGAACCGCCGCATGACCGCCATCGCCCATCGCTATGAGTTCGTTTACCTCTTCGACGTCACCAATGGCAATCCCAATGGCGACCCCGACGCCGGCAACCTGCCGCGCCTGGACCCGGAGACCAACCGTGGCCTGGTCACCGACGTCTGCCTGAAACGCAAGATCCGCAACTTCGTCAGCCTGGCGAAGGAGGATGCGGAGGGCTACGCCATCTACATGCAGGAAAAGGCCGTGCTCAACAACCAGCACGAGAAGGCCTGGAAGGCGCTGGATATCGCTCCCGACGCCAAGGACGGTTACAAGAAGCTGCCCAAGGACGAAGCCAAGGCGCGTGAACTCACGGCCTGGATGTGCCGCAACTTCTTTGACGTGCGCACCTTCGGCGCCGTGATGACGACCGGCGTCAACACTGGGCAGGTGCGCGGCCCGATCCAGATCGCGTTCGCGTCCTCCATCGATCCGGTGGTGCCGCTCGAGGTTTCGATCACCCGCATGGCCGTGACCACGCAGAAGGAGGCCGAGGACCAGAGCGGCGACAACCGCACCATGGGCCGCAAGCACATCATTCCCTATGGCCTGTACCGTGCGCACGGTTTCGTGTCCGCCAAACTGGCCGAGCGCACCGGCTTTTCGGATGAAGACCTGGCGCTGTTCTGGCAAGCCCTGGGCAATATGTTCGAGCATGACCGTTCGGCCGCACGCGGCGAGATGGCCGCGCGCAAGCTGATCGTGTTCCAGCACGACAGCGCCATGGGCAACGCACCGGCGCATGTGCTGTTCGATGCGGTGTCGGTGCAGCCGGCGCAGCCCGATGGCGAGGCACCCGCCCGCAGCTTTGCGGACTACCGTGTGACGGTGGACAAGGCGGCCATCCCGGCCGGCGTGACGGTGCACGAGCACTTCTGACCACAACCGCTGACGCACCGGGCAGGCCATGGACCAGGATGATCTCGTCCCGCTGTCTGCCCTGCAGCACTACCTTTACTGCCCGCGCCAATGCGCACTGATCCACATCGAGCAGCTCTGGGCGGAGAGCCGCCATACCGCCGAAGGCCGGGTGCTGCATGAGCGGGTCGACAAGCCACAGGCCGAACGGCGGCGCGGCGTGCGCACCGTCACCGGGATGCCGCTGGTGCATCTGGAGCTGGGGGTCTCCGGCATCGCGGACGTGGTCGAGTTCCATGCCCGCGACGGCGCGGAGCGTGCGTTTCCGGTGGAGTACAAGCGCGGCCGGCCCAAGGCCCATCGCGCCGACGAGGTGCAGTTGTGCGCGCAGGCGCTATGCCTGGAGGCCATGCTCGGCACCTGCATAGAAGCCGGAGCCCTGTTCTACGGCGAGACGCGCCGCCGCACCGACGTGGCCTTTGACGCCGAACTGCGCCAGTTGACGCTGGACACCATCACCGCCACACGTGTCATGCTGGCATCGGGCCGAACGCCCGTTGCAGACTACGCCCCACGCCGCTGCGATGCATGTTCATTGATCGATCTGTGCCAGCCCAAATTGCTGAATCGCTCCGTTTCGGTGGCGACCTGGCTGGCCCGGCAGTTGCAGGAGTGACCCGGTGCGACGCCAGCTCAACACCTTGTATGTGACCACCGAAGGCGCCTGGCTGCACAAGGACGGCGCCAACATCGTTATGGAGGTGGAGGGCGAAACCCGGGCGCGCCTGCCGGTGCACATGCTCGAGAGCCTGGTGTGCTTTGGCCGGGTACTGGTGTCGCCGCCGCTGCTGGGCTATTGCGCGGAGCAGGGCATCACGACCTGCTTCCTCACGCCCAATGGCAAGTTCTTGGCGCGCGTCGAAGGCCCGGTGTCGGGCAACGTCCTGCTGCGGCGGGAGCAGTACCGGCGCACGGACGACCTGGCGGGCTGCGCCGCCATCGTGCGCAACATGTTGCAGGGCAAGATCCACAACCAGCGTGCCGTGCTGGGGCGCGGGCTGCGTGACCACAGCGACAAGCTCGCACCGGATGACGAGGCCGCGCTGACGCATGCGCACAAGCGCCTGGGGCGCATCGCCGACAAGCTGCCGGATACGCCATCGGTCGAGACCCTGCGCGGGCTGGAGGGCGAGGCGGCGCAGGCCTACTTCGGGGTGTTCGACCACCTCATCCGTGTGCGCGACCCGGCGCTGCGCTTTGGCGGCCGCAGCCGCCGGCCGCCGCGTGACGCCTTCAACGCGCTGCTGTCCTTTCTCTACACCCTGGTCACGCACGACTGCCGCTCGGCACTGGAGGGCGTGGGTCTGGACCCGGCCGTGGGATTTCTGCACCGCGACCGGCCGGGGCGCCCCAGCCTCGCGCTGGACCTGCTGGAGGAGTTCCGCCCGCTGATGGCGGATCGCCTGGCGCTGTCGCTGGTCAACCTGCGCCAGGTGTCCGAGCGCGACTTCCAGACCATGGACAATGGGGCGGTCCTGCTGCGGGAGGAGTCCCGCAAGCTGGTGCTGACCGCCTACCAGGAGCGCAAGCGCGAAGACCTGCGCCATGTGTTCCTGGAAGAGAAGGCGCCCATCGGCCTGTTCCCCTTCATCCAGGCGCAACTGCTGGCGCGGCACCTGCGGGGCGACCTGGATGCCTACCCGCCCTTCTTGTGGAAGTGATGCGCCATGATGGTCCTGGTGAGTTATGACGTCAGCACGCAGGACGCCACCGGCGCGCGCCGCCTGCGTCGCGTTGCCCGGGCGTGCCAGGACTTCGGGCAGCGCGTGCAGTTCTCGGTCTTCGAGATCGAGGTCGATACGGCCCAATGGACCCTGCTCAAGAACCGGCTATGCCGCGAGATCGACCCGCTGTGCGACAGCTTGCGGTTCTACTACCTGGGCAAGAACTGGCAGGCCAAGGTGGAGCACGTCGGCGCCAAGGCGGCCGTTGATCTGAATGCGCCGCTGATCCTGTAGCACCAGTCGCAATCCACGCCGGAACCTTACCCAGGCGAGGGCTGCTCCGCCCCCACGGATGCCGCAAACCTCAATGCGAGGTTTCACCACTTGCGAACCTGAAGTGTCTGGGCGGTTCCTTTGGGGTTCGCGGCTTTCCAGGCTATTGATTCATATTGATTTTTTCCAAGAGCAAGGCATCTGAGGCATTGGAAGTCGCAGCCATGGGTGGGGCTTCGCAGAGAGCTGGGAAAAAGGGCTTGTGTGGGATTGACTTATAACCACCGAGTCGCGCCCTGCGTGGGCGCGTGGGTTGAAACGCTCTATCAGCTCCTCCGGCCGCATGCCCGTCAGGTCGCGCCCTGCGTGGGCGCGTGGGTTGAAACGCGCAGCCGCTGGTGATCCGCCTGGTGGGCTCGCTGGTCGCGCCCTGCGTGGGCGCGTGGGTTGAAACATCCGCACTGCCAGCTGAAGGGAGTTGAGAAAAAGTCGCGCCCTGCGTGGGCGCGTGGGTTGAAACATTCTGACAATCGACGGCATCCAGGCCGCGCTCGTGTCGCGCCCTGCGTGGGCGCGTGGGTTGAAACTTTCGCTGCCTGCGCGATCCCGCGCTCCGCGATCGTCGCGCCCTGCGTGGGCGCGTGGGTTGAAACTTGATTTTGTCGAGTGCTTCGTCGCGCGTCATACAGTCGCGCCCTGCGTGGGCGCGTGGGTTGAAACTCCACCAGCACCTGCTGGAAGCGCTCGGCCACGGGTCGCGCCCTGCGTGGGCGCGTGGGTTGAAACCCCTCGACCTCGCCCCGGACGTTTTGGCCGCCCGGTCGCGCCCTGCGTGGGCGCGTGGGTTGAAACTTTCTGAAGGCGCCCTCGAAGGTCGAGGTGCTGAACGGTCGCGCCCTGCGTGGGCGCGTGGGTTGAAACGGCGTGGCCTATGACGGCGAGGTGAAGAACAACCGCGTCGCGCCCTGCGTGGGCGCGTGGGTTGAAACTGCACGATGGCATTGGTGGCGGTGCTGGCGGTCTCGGTCGCGCCCTGCGTGGGCGCGTGGGTTGAAACTGACGTATCCAAGGATGGTCCGGCCGAGTAACCCGTCGCGCCCTGCGTGGGCGCGTGGGTTGAAACCGCGCCCCTGCGCGTTGACCGTCGCTTCTGTTCTCGTCGCGCCCTGCGTGGGCGCGTGGGTTGAAACATGACCAGGGCGCGGGCGATGAATGCAAAGGCTCTGCGTCGCGCCCTGCGTGGGCGCGTGGGTTGAAACACCCATGAAGTGTGGCTCGGCCTTTGCCCGGTCCGGGGTCGCGCCCTGCGTGGGCGCGTGGGTTGAAACGCCTGCCGTGTACGACTCGCCGCGTTGCAAGTCCGTCGCGCCCTGCGTGGGCGCGTGGGTTGAAACTCGGCAGCCTTGGTCTTGCCGATCATCACCTCCCGTCGCGCCCTGCGTGGGCGCGTGGGTTGAAACCCACAGACAAGGCAGGCAACGCGCTCGACGCGCTGCGTCGCGCCCTGCGTGGGCGCGTGGGTTGAAACGTGCCGGCTTGAGACCATCCCCTACCGCTACCCTAAGGTCGCGCCCTGCGTGGGCGCGTGGGTTGAAACTAGTACGGCCTGCGCCATCCATTGGCGTGGGTCTTGTCGCGCCCTGCGTGGGCGCGTGGGTTGAAACGGCACTGCCTCCCATGGCCATCTATATGCACTCCGTCGCGCCCTGCGTGGGCGCGTGGGTTGAAACTTTCGATGCATGGTCAGGACTTGCAATCCACGGAGGTCGCGCCCTGCGTGGGCGCGTGGGTTGAAACATGTCCTGCACCCACTGCTCAGCCCATTTGTACGGTCGCGCCCTGCGTGGGCGCGTGGGTTGAAACCTTGGCTATCGCGCATGCGATGGCGTCGCCGTCACAGTCGCGCCCTGCGTGGGCGCGTGGGTTGAAACGCAGCACTGGTGATGCAGCCGACGATGGTCGGCACGTCGCGCCCTGCGTGGGCGCGTGGGTTGAAACTGGGCGATGGTCAAGAGACGATTACGAGCATTCGCGTCGCGCCCTGCGTGGGCGCGTGGGTTGAAACTACGGCTGCTGAGGCGTGCGCAAATGCTGGCATAGGTCGCGCCCTGCGTGGGCGCGTGGGTTGAAACCTTTGCCGACGTTGGCAGTGCTTGGGATGTGTTGGGTCGCGCCCTGCGTGGGCGCGTGGGTTGAAACTAAACGGATTGCGCGCAGTGCCTTCCACCAGGTCGGTCGCGCCCTGCGTGGGCGCGTGGGTTGAAACGCTCGACGGCACCTGGCACCGGCCGTTCACCACGGTCGCGCCCTGCGTGGGCGCGTGGGTTGAAACACGCGAATACAGCACAGAAAGCGTCCTCCACCTTGGTCGCGCCCTGCGTGGGCGCGTGGGTTGAAACACTATGATCGATGAACTCATGGCGTCGCCGACCGAGTCGCGCCCTGCGTGGGCGCGTGGGTTGAAACACATCCGGGCTCCCATGGCGCGCGCCGCGCCAATGTCGCGCCCTGCGTGGGCGCGTGGGTTGAAACAGGCGCATCTGGCGCAGTGCCAGTTCGATGGACAAGTCGCGCCCTGCGTGGGCGCGTGGGTTGAAACTTGGCCAAGCACCTGAACATCCAGATCGGGATGAGGTCGCGCCCTGCGTGTGCGCGTGGGTTGAAACCCCGCCTGCGTCGCTCCACCGCCGCACAAGTTCGGTCGCGCCCTGCGTGGGCGCGTGGGTTGAAACTTCCGCAGGTAAGCCTCCAGTCTCGCCGGGTCTGCGGTCGCGCCCTGCGTGGGCGCGTGGGTTGAAACTCCACCAGGTAGTAGATCGGCACCAGGTCGCCGGTCGTCGCGCCCTGCGTGGGCGCGTGGGTTGAAACGGGATCAGGAGCGGGCGGCTCACCTGGTACCGGGGTGTCGCGCCCTGCGTGGGCGCGTGGGTTGAAACTGGTTGAAGATGGGCTTGGGGTCGCTGGGGAGCGCCGGTCGCGCCCTGCGTGGGCGCGTGGGTTGAAACCGCCTGCTCGCCTCCCTGCTGGTGCTGGTGGTAGTCGCGCCCTGCGTGGGCGCGTGGGTTGAAACCGCCCGGACGCCGGCGGCTGCTACATCGTGGGCACGTCGCGCCCTGCGTGGGCGCGTGGGTTGAAACGCGGCCGTCGAGCAGGCGGCCTGCGGCTTTTTTGGTCGCGCCCTGCGTGGGCGCGTGGGTTGAAACCGGCAGTCCTGGGCCAAGGCCCGGCACTGCATCGTGTCGCGCCCTGCGTGGGCGCGTGGGTTGAAACTTCGTACACCGTGCAGGCGCGGTAGGTGAGCATTGCCGTCGCGCCCTGCGTGGGCGCGTGGGTTGAAACCAGCGCCCCGGCACCGCTACACCGCCCATCAACCGGTCGCGCCCTGCGTGGGCGCGTGGGTTGAAACTCGACCAGGTAGTAGATCGGCACCAGGTCGCCGGTCTGTCGCGCCCTGCGTGGGCGCGTGGGTTGAAACCCGATCTTCATCGTCATGCGCTTCGCGCCATCCCAGTCGCGCCCTGCGTGGGCGCGTGGGTTGAAACGCGGTAAGGCATTGGGCGCTCCAGCGCCACGCGTGTCGCGCCCTGCGTGGGCGCGTGGGTTGAAACTTCCCCGTGCCCTGCGGGCCGTGGAAAATCAGCGTCGCGCCCTGCGTGGGCGCGTGGGTTGAAACTACCTTGCGGTAATGGGCTCAGACAATTCCGCGCTGGTCGCGCCCTGCGTGGGCGCGTGGGTTGAAACGGCCATGTCGAGCGCACCACGGCAAAGAGCGCTGGTCGCGCCCTGCGTGGGCGCGTGGGTTGAAACAAGGCCAGCCGCCTGGAGTGCGATGCCAACTTCAGTCGCGCCCTGCGTGGGCGCGTGGGTTGAAACGACCGCTCCGACAAATCGCTATCCGCAGCCCCGGTCGTCGCGCCCTGCGTGGGCGCGTGGGTTGAAACGTGCGCGCCGAAGGCTTTGGACGGCCCCGCCAGGCGGTCGCGCCCTGCGTGGGCGCGTGGGTTGAAACGGCAACGTCGACACCGACGCCGCCGGGCAGGCCTCGTCGCGCCCTGCGTGGGCGCGTGGGTTGAAACACGCGCGCGTGGGCCGTCGACGGCACGCTGCGTTTTGTCGCGCCCTGCGTGGGCGCGTGGGTTGAAACCTGGTCGATCCGGCGACACGCCAGCCGGTGCCGGGTCGCGCCCTGCGTGGGCGCGTGGGTTGAAACGCACTGGCTTTTTCTGGCTCGGGCGGATATCCGAGTCGCGCCCTGCGTGGGCGCGTGGGTTGAAACGATCACGGGCTTATCCTGGTGGCGCCAGATGACCTGGTCGCGCCCTGCGTGGGCGCGTGGGTTGAAACGGCGAAGGCAATCCCGATCGCATGGCGCTGCACC
>NZ_JAELTO010000066.1 GCF_016428875.1 Xylophilus sp. ASV27 | reverse complement strand
GCGCTCTCAGGCGCTCATCACCCAGATCCAGTGTCCTGAATTCTTCCTGCGCCCAGCTCATCACTACCTGCTTCGTACGTCCTCGGGGACGCTATTGGACATCAGGGGAGATGTGTGTAATGGGATGCGCTATGTGGTCTTGTACAACCACCAGTTGCCGCAATCAGCGCTGGGCAGCAAGACGCCCATGCAGGCCATGAAAGAGTGGTACCAGGAGCGACCGGATCTGTTCAGCAAGCGGCCACATGACTGGCCGCGATGCGACACATAGGGAAATCCGGTGCATACATGAAATGTCACAGTTGCCATCTTTGATGTGCTTTGGCCACAGCCGCTTCGTTAGTTCTTTTGGGTTATTCCGCATGCTAGAATTTTCTGGCCTGCATAACTGGCGTAGCAACTAAGAGCGCCGCTAAAATTAACAAAGGTGAAGGGATGAGTGCTGATCTGGCTTTGAAAATGATGTCAGACCTGTTGTGGACGGGTTTGATGGTGTGTATGCCTGTGCTGGGTTTGACTTTGCTGGTCGGCCTTGTGATCAGCGTGGTGCAAGTCGTGACGCAGGTGCATGACGCGTCACTGACCTTTGTTCCGAAGCTTCTGACCGCGGGCATATGTCTATTGATGTTTGGTCCGTGGATACTTCGAAAGTTGGGGCAATTTGCCACCCAACTTTGGAGCGGTATTCCACAAATGTTCTAGCAAGATATGAACATTGCGGCCGCCTTGGATCAGCTCTTGAGGGGTGCTGCAACGCCAGCAGTTCATCTCTATCCCATTTTCTTGCTATCCATCCGAATCGCCGTAGTGCTCGCTATGACGCCGGTTTTCTATGCCATGCCTATACCATTGAGCATTCGTGCATTGATTGTCCTTGCGCTGGCGCTGGTGCTCGCTGCGGGCTTCTTGTCAGCCGGAACCTCTCCGGTCGATTTGCAGGCCGGCCATCTCATTGAGGCAGTATTCATAGAGCTAGGTTTGGGGGTTACCCTAGCCCTAGGGGTGCTGATGGCCTTTGCGGCTTTTGCCGTTGCGGGAAATTTGCTGGATGTACAGATTGGATTTGGCATTGCCCAAGTGTTTGATCCCGTGCGCAATCGAGCAAGTCCCTTATTGGTCTCGGCATTTGACTACGTTGCGGTCATCGTATTTTTCTTGGTCGATGGGCATCATGCCCTTTTGCGAGGAATTTCCTACAGCTTGGATGTTCTTCCAGCCGGGGTTGCTTGGCCCATAGAAGCATCGGTAGGCACCGTTATTCGGCAATTCACTGGATTGTTTAGCCTTGGCTTCGCACTGGCTGCGCCTGTGATTTTCTGCATTTTGCTAGTGGAATTCGCCTTGGCTACAGTAGCGCGCAACTTGCCGCAGATGAATATGTTTGCGTTCGGCATACCTGTCAAAATTGTGGTTGGTATCGCAGTGCTGTCTTGGTGGCTCGTAGGCATGAATGGTGCAGTGAACCGTATTTATCTCAGTATTTACAACACATGGGGTCAGTTGTTTTTGGACGTTGGGCGGCGGCCAGTATCTGTTGAACCCCAGTCTCCAGTGCCAAGCTTTGAAAGGCTGCACTAATGGCCGAGCAGGATCTTGATCGTGGTGAGGCGGCCACCCCATACAAACTGCAGAAGGCCCGCGAGAAAGGGCAGGTCGCCAAAAGCAATGACGTGACTTCGACAATCGTCTATGTGGCGGCTGTTGTTTACCTAACTTGGCACGGTTGGGACGCGGTGCGGAGTCAGTTTCGCTTTGACCAAATGTTGCTGACGCAAGTTGATCGTGCAGGCGGGGGTGTCGCAGTGCTCTGGCCCATCGTGGCGCGCATGGTTCAGACGACTATGGCGTGGGAAGCTCCGCTGTTGTTCACGCTCATGCTGGCTGCGGTTGTGGGCAACATTCTGCAGACCGGCCCGATACTGTCCTTTCACCCACTTAAAGCAGATTTCGATCGGCTCAATCCGGTTAACGGTTTTAAAAAATTTTGGACAGTCCGCACTTTGTTTGATGCGTTCCGCGCGTGCATCAAGCTCACTTTACTGACTGGCGTCGCCTACTACGCATTGGTCGACATGGCGCCGCAGTTCTTCAACCTCTCGAGCTTGTCGCCTCTAGGATATCTCCAACTTTTGCTGGCGGACGTCTCAAGCTTAGGCATGAAGATGATTCTCATATTGGTTGTCATTGCCGTTGCCGATTTCGTAGTTACTCGTCGCGAGTTCGCGAAAAAGATGCGAATGAGCAAGCGTGATATCAAAGATGAAGCCAAGCATCGCGATGGCGATCCACGGGTTCGTGCACGCATGCGTGAGCTTCGTCGAGAGATGCGCAAGCGGAGTCAGGCGCTGCGGCAGACAAAAACTGCGGATGTGGTGTTGACCAATCCTACGCATTTGGCAGTCGCACTGCGTTATGAGCATGGCCGAATGGAGTCACCGCAATTGGTGGCGAAGGGCGCTGGCCATCTGGCGGTGGTCATGCGTCAGATCGCGGCCGAGCACCGTATCCCGGTGGTGCGCAGTCCAGGACTTGCACGTCAGCTTTTCAAAGAACTAGACGTTCAGCATCATGTGCCGCCACAACTATTCGCAGAGGTAGCCCGGATCATTGTTTGGGTGTTTGCCATGCGTGAGCGAGGCGCCAGCGGCACAGTGGGATCTAAATCATGAAGATTCTGCGGGAAACTTTTGGACGGCACAGCGACGTTTCAATTGTGCTGCTGGTGCTCGGCGTACTGGTTGTGCTTTTTGCGCCCATTCCGAGTCCGCTGCTGGATTTTCTGATTCTTACCAATTTCAGTTTTGCGCTTCTGATCTTGCTGCTCACGTTTTATATGGCCAGGCCGGTGGAGTTCTCTACTTTCCCCTCGCTTTTACTGGTGGCCACCCTATTTCGTCTGTCGCTTAATGTGGCAGCGACACGATTGATCCTCTCTGAAGGTGACGCCGGTCGCGTGATCGCCGCGATTGGTTCATATGTGGTGGGTGGGAACTACGTGATTGGCCTGATCGTTTTCTTGATCTTGATCGTGGTGCAGTACGTAGTGGTGACTAGCGGCGCGCAGCGGGTGTCGGAGGTTGCCGCACGGTTTACGCTTGATAGCATGCCTGGGCAGCAGATGAGTATCGATGCAGACCTGAATATGGGTTTTATCGATCAAGCCGAAGCGCAGCGTCGCCGCAAGAATGTGGATAAGGAAGCGGCGTTCTACGGAGCGATGGATGGTGCAAGTAAATTCGTCAAGGGCGATGCTATAGCTGGCATCATCATTTTACTGATAGATATCATCGGCGGATTAGTGATTGGCGTAATGCAGCACAAAATGGCCTGGGATCAGGCATTGCAGCGCTACACCTTGTTGACTATCGGTGATGGAATTGTCACCCAAGTGCCCGCGTTGGTGATTGCGGTGGGTACCGGCATCATCGTCACTCGTTCGGCATCAGATGGCAACTTGAGTCAGGAGGTTTTGCGGCAGATCACCTCATTCCCAAAAACGTTACTGCTAGTCGCTGCCGCGCTTCTGGGGCTCCTGATATTGCCTGGCATACCAGCGTGGCCGGCACTATTTCTGATCTGCATGGTGGGTGTGGCAGCTTGGTTCGCCTACCGTGCTGCCGCCGAGCGGACTGCAGATGAATCGATCAATGCTCCGGAGGATGATATTGGTGAGGCTGCTGCAGCACCTGCGCAGGATCCGTACGCATTATTACCTGTGGAACCAATTGAGGTCCATGTCGGGAGCCATTGGATTGGATTGGTAAACCAACCAGGCAACGTGTTTATGGAGCGCATTACCACGTTCCGTAAGCAGCACGCGCAGGACTTAGGGCTTGTACTGCCGCGCGTTCGCTTCAAGGACTCAGCCCGATTGGGCGCTGATCGATATGAGATTCATTTGGATGGAGCCGTCTGTGGCCGTGGCGAGGCGCGTTCGGACCGCTTGCTCGCGATCCATCCCACCGGCAAAACCGACATTCTTGCTGGAGAACCAACTAAGGATCCGACCTATGGACTGCCAGCGCTGTGGATCGAAGAGCAGCAGCGCGATGCCGCCATAGCGGCCAAATTCACGATCGTTGATGCGCCGACGGTATTCATGACCCATCTCACCGAGGTCCTGAGGCGTGAATCTGCAACATTGCTCACCCGCGCAGAGACGGATCGACTACTTGCACGCGTACGCCAGACTCAGGCTAGCCTCGTTGAGGAACTGATTCCCACGGTGCTATCAGTCAGCGATGTCCAACGGGTGCTGCAAAACCTGCTGCGCGAAAAAGTGTCAATCCGGCACATGGAAGCTATCCTCGAGACCCTAGCTGATGCGGGGCGTCAGTCGAAGGATGCGAGTCATTTGACGGAAATGGTGCGTAATCGCCTAGGGCACGCTATTTGTCAAAGTTTGCTTGGAGATGCCAATGCGCTCCACGTGATGACGCTCGACCCTGTGGTGGAGAGTCAGTTTATGCAGAGTATGCAGCAGGCTCGCATATCTCGACCGGAGGAGGGCTCGCAACTGCCCGCATTCGTGCTGGAACCACGTCTGGCCGAGCAGTTCATCACGCGGCTACTGCAGACCGCAGAACGAATGATGAAAAGCAATTTGCTCCCCGTGCTGCTCTGCTCCCCGGAACTCCGGCGCCACGTTCGGGCTTTGTCGGAACGGGTGCTTCCGCATTTGCGGGTGTTATCGATGACGGAAATTCCCCACAGCGTCGAACTCAAGTCCTACGCGGTCGTTTCCCTCTGATCCCTGTTTTCCTACATTACCTACCATGCAGCAAATCCTGGCTCTCGGGCTGAAATCGATGCGTGACGACACGCTGCGTCTCGACTACGTCGCCGCGAATCTGGCGAATGCGATGACACCCGGCTACAAGCGTGAGGTAACGGTCGGAGTAACGGTTCCGTTGGTCAATCCCCAATTCTCCGCGATGGTAGATGGCTTACATGCAGGCTCTAGCTCATCAGCCATCGCGAATTCCTTACCACCCTTTTCGCCTTCGATGCTGGTACAGGCCGACGTCAGTGTGGGGACCTTGAAATCTACCGGGCGGGGACTTGACTTGGCATTGGCCGGACCTGGGTATTTCGAGGTATTGACGGAAGCCGGTCCTGCCTACACGCGGCAGGGTGATTTCCGAATAGACGGGCGTGGGCGGCTCGTGACTGCAGCGGGGCAGTTAGTGATGGGGCAAGGTGGAGAGATACGGCTTAACGCAGCTGAGCCGGTCATTGATGCCGCCGGCAATGTCTTCGAAAGTCAGGGTGCAGCAGCGGCTTTCACCGACGGAGGTAGCGGAAAGGCTCTCGGCACGGGCATGCATCCAGCGGACGCGCAGCCGGTAGCGCGGCTCAAAGTTGTGCAGTTCGACGATCCGAAGGCTATTCAACGACAGGGAGGAGGCTTGGTGCAAGGTGCAGGAGTTCCCACGCAGATGAAGGATGCTGACATCCAAGTACGCCAAGGCTACCTGGAGAACTCTAACGTGAGCGCCATGCAGGAGATGGTCCAGATGATCCAGACGATGCGGCACTTTGAGTCGATGCAGAAGGTGGCGATCAGCTACGACGATATGACCGGTCAGGCTGTTCGCAAGCTCGGCGACCTGGCCTGACAAGCTTTAGTCCGACCCAGCCCTTACCTCTAATACATTTCTGTGAGACTCTATGTTTGATGCACTCTATATTGGCGCGACGGGTATGCAGGCCCAACAACTCAATGTGGACACGATTGCCAACAACTTGGCGAATGTGAACACCACCGGCTTCAAGAAAGGCCGGGTCAACTTCTCTGATTTGATGGTGCGTGACGCCTCTCGACTTATGTCTAATGCAGATGGTGAAGTCGATCTGCTTGCACCGTTCGCGCGCGCGGGTATGGGGGTGGGCATTGCCGGTGTTTCCAAGATGTTCGACCTTGGAGATTTAAAGCAGACGGGCTCTGCCTACGACTTGACAATTCAAGGCGACGGATTTTTGGAAGTGTTAATGCCGGACGGTAGCAGCGCTTACACCCGGGGCGGTACGCTCAAGATCAATGCAGACGGCCAGTTGGCTACCCAAGCTGGTCATCCGCTCAAACCCAGTGTCACAGTGCCAGACGGTACCCAGAAGCTGACGATCACCTCTAGTGGTCGCGTGCAGGCGACCGTTGCAGGCCAGGCAAACGCCTCCGAAATCGGTCAATTGGAACTCGTTCGCTTCGCGAATACCCAAGGTTTGTCAGCTCAGGGCGATGGGCTTTACCGGGCCACTGATGCATCTGGGGCTGCGATCACTGCCAAGGCTGGCGAGGATGGCGTCGGCACGCTTGCCCAAGGCGTGCTGGAGGGCTCAAACGTGAAAATGGTAGACGAGATGGTCAATCTGATGGTCGCGCAGCGCATCTATGAGGCGAATGCCAAGTTAGTGCAGGCGTCAGATGAAATGACCGGCATGGCCAACGGCCTGCGCAAGTAGTGCCTTCTGTGTCATTCCTGCTCAGCCTTGGCGTAGCGGTGGCATTACTGCCTGTTGCCGCTGGCGCCGCCGTTGATGCGGGTGAGGAGCTAGCACCGGTTCTGCGTATTGAGATGCGTTCGCAGGTACAAGTGCACGGCCCACGAGTGAGGCTTGGTGACGTTGCCATACTGTCGAGCCCGAGTCTGCCGGTCTTGCAACGGGCTCTATCGCTGCCAATAGGCCAAGCACCGAGGGTTGGAGAGACGGCCATTATAGAGCGAGAGCGCATCGAGCGTTGGTTGCGGATGCGTGGCTTGTGGGGTGCAGGGGTGCAATTGCATGGCGCTTTGGATACGGTTGTGAGCGCGGAAGGCCGTGCTATACCCGCTGAGGAGATTGTGGTTGTGGCACGCACTGCATTGATGGCACACCTGAAGTCGGCTGCGTATCCGTTTTCGGAGCAACAGATTGAATTGCAAGTGGTATCGCAGCCTAGTGATTTTTTGCTTCCGAAGGGGGGCACGTTGACGGCTCGACCTCTCGGCAATGCCCCAATAACTAAGCGCATGCTGGTTTGGGTGGACGCGTCATTTGATGGACACTTCGTGCGTGCCGTGCCTATCCACTTCGAGGTCGATGTTTATGCCGGTACCGACATGGCCTCCGAGAAATTCAATACCGGCAAGGGAAAGCGGGTCGACTCTACCAAACAGAGCTTTGTAGATCCGGCCTTGCCTTCCGGTCTGGCGTCTGGCGATATGACTGCTACAGTAAACCGCAGCGAAGAGCATCTACTTGGTGCTCGGCTGGAAGAGTCGGCCATTACCATCAATTCGCGAAAAAAGCCCGCTGTGGCGCGTGGCGAATGGGTTAATCTGGTCTCGCATCAGGGGCTGGTGACGCTCGAAAGTCGGGTTGAGGTGCTGCAAGACGGCCAAATTGGGCAAACTGTTCGAGTGCGTCAAGCAAACGCCACCGGGGTGGTGCTGGCGCGAGTGAGCGGTCCTGGGCAATTGGAGATGAAACCATGAAGATGTTCCCTCGTGCAAGTCCGGCGGCGGCAGTGGCGGTGTGGGTCACATGTTTACTCTCCGTTGCGCCGAGCGTATTGCGGGCAGAAAGTCTTTATCAAGCACAAAACTTTCGTGCACTGACTGCAGACCGCAAGGCTTACCAAGTCGGCGACGTGTTGACTGTGCAGGTCTTCGAAAACTCAACTGCGACGTCTAGTGTGGATACCGATACGCGCCGCAAAAATTCCTTATCTGCCCTGCTTAGCCATGGATCGAACACCGTAGGGCAGACTGCGGTCGGGGTAGGGGGGGATTTCGATGGCGGCGGAAAGACGCAGCGCACTAATCGTGTATTGGCCACGATTACTGTCACTGTGCGGGATGTACTGCCCAACGGCGACCTTAAGGTGGCTGGCGACCAGCAACTGACTGTGAACCAAGAGCCGCAGAAGGTGACGCTGGAAGGGCGTGTGCGACCGGTCGATATTACCGATGGCAATGTAGTGATGTCGACACGTCTTGCGGACGCGCGGATCACCTATGTAGGCGAAGGGGACTTGGCTGAGCGCAACCGCAGGCCGTGGTGGCGCAGTTTGCTGGATTGGACGGGATTGTGAGCATGAACTGCAAACGCTTTCATGCTGGGTTACCCAAGGCTCTGCTCATCGCTTGCGCGTTTTCCTTTTGCGTCTGTACGAGCACAGAGGTTATTGGGGCAGAATTTGTGCGCGTTAAGGATCTCGGCAAGCTCCAAGGTTGGCGCGATAACGTCCTGGTCGGCACCGGTATCGTTTCCGGCTTGGCGGGAACCGGCGACTCGCCTACCAACCGCGGCATGCGTCAAGCCCTGTCGAATGCGCTGTCGCAGTTCAACCTCACGGTGCCGCCCGAGCAGGTGCAGAGCCGCAATGTGGCCGTGGTGATGGTGAGTGCGGTGCTACCGACGTTTGCTCGTGAAGGCGATGCATTAGACATCACAGTGACATCTGCTGGGGACGCACGCAGTCTGGTTGGGGGCAGCCTGTTGCTCACTCCTTTGAAGGGGCCCAATGGCAGGGTCTATGCACTTGGTCAGGGCGCGCTGTCGGTTGGGGGATACCGCTATGACGCTAACGGCAATGTGGTCCAGAAGAACCACCCAACCGTGGGTTCGGTACCCAACGGGGCGATTGTCGAAGTGGGGGTGAGTGCCGAAATGTTGTCGAAGGCCAATGACATCACCTTTGTCCTGAATGAGCCCGACTACACCACAGCCAACCGGGTTGCCGAGGCGATTAATGGTCAGCTTGGTGCACCGCTCGCGCGTGCCCGTGACGCTTCAGGTATTGAAGTCGCGGTACCCGAGGACGATCGGCAACGATTGGTACATTTTGTTGCGCGACTCGAAAGTGTCACTGTGGAGCCGGACAGGCGTGCACGTGTGGTAATCAACGAGCGCACTGGAACGGTAGTCTCTGGAGGCGATGTCCGCATTGAACGCGTCGCAATATCGCAGGGTGACCTCAAGCTATCGATAAGCAGTCAGACAGCTGCTTATCAGCCGACAGGCATTATCGGACCGGCCAACCCCGGCATCCGCACCGCAGTAGTCACTAATACCCAGGTTGATGTGTCGGAGCCTGGTGGTACAGGCTATGTAGATGGTCGCAATACCGTGTCTGATTTGGTGCAATCACTTGCACGGTTGAAGACCAGCACCCGCGACATCATTTCAATTCTTCGGGCCGTGAAGGCCGCGGGTGCATTGCACGCTGAACTCATAATCCAGTAGGTAGTAAATTATGATTGAAGGTTCCGAGGCCATTACCTTGTCCAGTTTGTCGCTTGCTCTGGATGCCGCCATGCAGCGGCAACAATTGATCGCGAGCAACATCGCTAATGCTAATACTGAAGGCTATGTCGCGCGCCGTGTCGATTTCGACGCCTACCTAAAAGATGCACGGTCACAGTTGATGGATTACGGCCGTATAGATGCAACCATGATGGCCGATCTCGCTGCAACGCCTCTTCCGGTTCGACCATTGCTCTCAGCGGATGGATCGCCTGCAGCCGTACAACTAGACGCGGAAGTCGCCGAGATGGCACAAAACGCCGTGCAATATCAGGCGCTACTGAAAGGATTATCAAGACAACTCGGAGTTATTGCTACTGCCGTCAGTGATGGTAAGCGCTGAAGTCGAGCATCCGCGAAAAACAACAAACAGAAATTTATGGACTACTCGAATATATTTGCGATCAGCGCCGGAGGAATGACGCTTGAGCGCACCCGCGTAGAGGTGGCAGCGTTGAATCTGGCGAACGCTAATACCGTTGCCGCGCCGGGTACTACCCCTTATCGATCTTTGCGTGTGTTGGCACAGGCGACCTTCGGTGATGCAGTGTCACAGGGACTGGCAGCGGCGACCGTACAAGTCGAGCCGACACAGCAAGAGCCGCGGATGGTCTACGAGCCAGCCCACCCGATGGCTAACCCCCAGGGCTTTGTCACATATGCTGGAGTGGACACCGTTACCGAAATGGTGACACTGATGAGTGCTACTCGATCCTATGAGGCTAATGTTGCTGCGATGAACTCGACCCGCAATCTGGCTTTGAAAGCGCTGGATATTGGAGGCAACTCGTGAGCGCCGTGGTGGCAGCCATTGCGCCAGTGGGGCGGGGTATCAGCGAACCTTCATTAGAAGTACAGCACCCCTCCCTGACGTCGGCGATGGGACACCCGCAGGCAGTCGCGGCTCAGGGCGGCTCTACAGCCTTTGGCGATTTGGTTGCACAAGGGCTTGGGCACGTAAATCAGCGCCTTCTGGCCGATCAGGTGGACTTGCAACGACTGTCCGTTGGCAACGTGCATAACCTTCACGAAGTGATGATCCGGTTGGAAGAAAGTCGCCTTTCATTTCAGTTGCTTATGCAAGTGCGCAATCGGGTTCTGGAAGCCTACCAAGACGTTATGAAGATGCAGGTTTAGGGCGCTTCCGTCATATCGACTCCATTAATGCAGGATTAAATGTCGTGAACGAGTTTTGGCAGGGTTTGGGCCGCGGTGTCCGCATGGGCTTGGTGACCTGCGTCGCGTTGATCGCGATCGCTACCGGGGTTGCAGCATGGTGGTTCCTCCACACTGACTATCAGGTGCTTTTCTCAGACCTCCGGCCCGATGACGCCGCGGTGATGACAAGTGAACTTGACAAACTGAAGGTGCCCTATCGTCTAGATGAGGCGAGCGGTGCGATCCTGGTTGATCGTGCGCAGGTACACGCTACCCGCATCAAGCTCATGGGAAAGGATATGCCGTTGCACGGTGCGGTTGGCTTTGAGCTCTTCAACAATACTGACTTCGGCATGACCGAGTTCGCGCAGAAGATCAACTACCAGCGAGCGATGCAGGGCGAACTGACACGCACCATCCTTTCGCTTTCGGAGGTCCGGGACGTGCGAGTTCATTTAGCACTGCCGGAGCAAGGATTATTCAAACAGCTCACGGCAAAACCCAAGGCGGCTCTCACGTTGACGATGCGTGAGGGGCAGTCGTTACGCCCGGAACAGGTGAGCGGCATTCAGCGGTTGGTTGCTGCTGCCACGCCGGGCATGACGCCGCAGGACGTGACCGTGCTCGACAAAAAAGGTGTTGCTCTCAGCCGCTCCAGTGAAGATGCTTCCGACTCTGCTGCTGGTGGCAATGGCACCGGCCGATTACAGCTCAAGAAGGAAACTGAGGATCAGTTGGTGCGCAAGGCTGCTGCGGTTCTCGAGCAGACCTTTGGTGCCGGTCAAGCGCTGGCTAGCGTGGACGTGGTGTTGAATATGGATCAGGTGCGCACCACGACTGAGGACATCATCCCCGCTCCGTCTCGGGCTACTGACAGCAAGGGCGTGATGGTCAAGGAGCGCGAGTCGGTGCGAGACGGTAACACGGTGCCATTCGACAACGCTCGCAGCGCTAGCGGGGTGATGGGCGGCAGCAGCACTCAGCGAGATGTGGACTACCAAGTAGGCCGCAGGGTTGAACAGGTGGTGAGTCCCGCAGGCGCGGTACGTCGTATCCAGGTGGTGGCTGTGGTGCGACAGTCTCTGGAAGTGCAGCAGGAGGAGCAACTCAAACGCTTGCTGGCTGCAGCAGTAGGTGCCAATCCAGAGCGTGGCGATACAGTAGTGGTTCAATCGATGCGAACCTTGGCTGTGTCCAAAGGTGCGGAGCACGACTCTGTGGACTCCCCTGCCGCAACTTCGGCGCCCCATATGGTAGGGAAGCCTGCTGAGAGCGTTGCCCTTAGCACTGCGCCGGATCAGGTCATCATGCTGATTGCGGCCCTGGCTGTCCTGGTGTTGTTTGGACTGCTCGTCACGTTGGGCTTGCACCGTCGTCGTGCTGAAGGCAACGATTCGTCAGTTCGGCCAATGGGCGAGACAGAACGGCAGGCTGCCCTGCGGCAGGTGCAGGATTGGATGAGCGCAGAGAACATATCCAATGTGCCGTCATCTGGTGCAGGTCGACAGCCGTCTGGGTATTCCGCATGAAGTTTGCAGATCTTGCAACTGCAGCCCAGGGGCATGGCGAGCGGCAGGCTGCCTTGATCCTGTACGGGCTGACAGCGGTAGACCAAGCTTGGCTGATAGCTCAGCTTGCTCCTAGTCAGCAGCAGCGCTTGCGCGAACTGTTGGCGGAACTCAAGGCGATGGGCATAGCGTCCAATGCAGGCCGAATTTTGGCAACTGTCAACGCCACGCCTCAGTCGGATAGGGCGGCGCTAGATGATCATGCCTTTCTGATGCAACTCTCTGCAGAGGCTGTCACCACACTCTCGCTCGCCTTGAGGCGGGAGCCGGCGAGCTTGGTGGCACAGTGCTTGGCGATAGCGCCCTGGCCTTGGGCTGCGGGTTTACTTGAGCTACTGCCAGCAGTGCAGCGTCGCCAAGTTGAGGATTTGCGTGCCCAGACAGCAGATATCTCCATCGTTGCGAGCCGGGCTGCGGCGCTAAGGCGAGCCCTGCGTGGCTGGTGTTCGTCAAAAGAGCGGCCAGCGCTGATCGAGACCGCAGCAAATGACCAAGGGCTCAGCGCTAATTTACGGCAGTGGTTTGCCAGCCGGTGGCGTCGGAGCACACGCCCATGAGCAACCAACAGCGGGTCTTGCGTGACCTCGGCACAAGTGCCGAGCTTCGACGGTTGCCTCGTCGGCCGCCAACGAGCATCACTCCGGCAAGCTTAGACGTTTCTGCTGCGGCATGCTCGAATGGTGGCAACGGCAGACCGCAATTAGGCGAGTCAGCCAAGCTATCTGCACCGAGCCACTCTACCAGGGAAGATGTGCAGCTATTGTGTCGAGCCGCCTATGACGAAGGGCTGGCTCACGGCCAACGGATTGGTTACGAACACGGTGTTCAGGAGGGGCGGCAGGGGGCTCAGCATGAGATGCGCCAAGCAGCACAGGACTTCGCGACCGCACAAGTGAGTGCGGCGCTGGCCGAAGCTGAGGAACAAGTGCATCGGCACACTCGACAGTTGCATGCTCTTTGGGAGCGTAGGTTGGCGCTCCTGGAGGCCGTATTACAACAATTTCAGAATCATGTGCATCATGCAGTGGTCGATGCTGAGGACGAGATGCTTGCGCTGGCCTTCGAAGCTTTGTGCCGGATGCTTGGCAAACAAGTGGCTGACCTTCCAGGGCTGCGCAGCCAGTTGCAAACCAGCCTTGAGGCTTGGCATGGTCGAGCGCCGCTGAGTTTGCATCTGCACCCCGACGACTTGTCTTTGCTCCAGTCCGATCCCGAAGCCGTCAGTATGCTGAGAGGCGCAGGTTTCGGCGCCGGGGGGAACTCGCTGTCTTGGGTTGCCGATGCGGAGGTCGCCATAGGCGGATGCATGCTGCGCTCGTCCGAAGGTGCGTTGGACGCGCGGCTCGAAACTCAGCTTGATGCGCTGAAATCCAGCCTGCTGCGCACCCGCGCTTTGCGGCGTACACCCGGACTGGCAGACGCCGCAGGACGCGCCACATGATGCCCTCGTCTCAACCTAGGCATACGGGCTTGCTGAGCGACTATCGCACTGCGGTGAGACAGACCGAATTGTCGCGCCGTATCGGTTGGGTCCGGCAGATGCAAGGCTTGACGATTGAGGCTCAGGGCCCTGACGCGAAAGTCGGGGAGTTGTGTCGAATCGTGTCCCGTGGGCACTTGGGCAACAATCCTGCAGGGCACCTTGAGATGGGCTCAGTAGTGGCTGAGGTCGTTGGCCTCAAGCCTGGGCTTCTTACGCTGATGGCTTATGGCAGCATGCAGGGCATCTCTGCGGGCGATGAGGTGATAGCGCTCGGGAGCCAGTCCACCATTGGGGTCGGTCCTGCGCTGCTCGGACGGGTAATCGACGGATTCGGTCACGCGCTTGACGAGTTGCCTGACCCGGTTGCACAGGCACAGTGGCCGCTGCACGGAACACCACTCAACCCGATGCGCCGTCCTCGTATTCAGCATCCGCTGCAAACGGGTGTTCGCTGCATCGATGGACTGCTTACAGTCGGCCTTGGGCAGCGCGTAGGGATTTTCGCAGGCAGCGGGGTTGGAAAGAGCACGCTCCTCGGAATGATCGCCCAACATGTCACCGCCGATGTGAATGTTATTGCCTTGATCGGCGAGCGCGGCCGCGAAGTCCGGGACTTCATCGACAAGCAACTTGGACCGAGCGGTCTTGCTCGTTCCGTTGTCGTTGTCTCGACATCCGACCAGCCGGCGCTGGCACGAACCCGTGCCGCCTACGCATCTGTGGCGATCGCCGAGTATTTTCGTGATCAGGGTCGCCATGTCCTCCTTACTATGGATTCAATCACTCGTTTCGCGATGGCGCGGCGAGAAATCGGACTGGCTGCAGGCGAGCCGCCTACCGCACGCGGCTACACACCGTCCGTGTTCGCAGAGCTCCCGCAGTTATGCGAGCGATGTGGCACCGATGCTTCTGGCGGCTCCATCACGGCGCTACTGACCGTGCTGGTGGAGGGCGACGACATGAACGAACCTGTCGCCGATAGCGTTCGCTCTATCCTTGACGGACATATCGTACTGTCACGCCACCTCGCTCATCAAGGCCAATACCCAGCTATCGACGTCCTGAAGAGTGCGAGCCGTTTACTGCCAGATCTCGCCACGGCTGCTGACCAGAAACTGGTAGTCGAGGCGGTACGCCATTTGGCGCTCCTCGAGCGGAATCGCCAACTTGTAGACATTGGTGCATACGAGAAGGGCACGAATCCTGCGCTTGACGCTTCATTAGCATTGGAAAACAGTCTACAGGCATGGCTGCGTCAAAAGGAGGGAGGCGAGCCGCGGGAGGTCGCGCTGCAGAAGCTGCACAATCTGCTGTCGGTGCCCGGACCTATGGCATGTGAAGATGGCTCGCCAATGGCTTCGCCCGCTACGGTTCGCAGCAAAGGAGGCCACTGATGAGTAATTCGAGCACATCCACTACTGCTGATGTCCGTGGATTTTCCTACTCGCTAGCGCCTTTCTTGCATCAGCAAGAGTGGCGAATGGATAAAGCGCGCAATGAGCTTGCCAGGATCCAGCGGGAAATCACCGCGGTCGAAGCGGAGCGCGAGCAACTGGATGCTATGACGCAAAACTGCGCCGCTGAGCTTCAGTGCCGATTCAGCAGTCATGCTGACATTGATGGATACAGGCGTGGACTGGCTTACTTGGCGTTATTGCGACATCGGGTCATGGCGTCGCAGCAGAGGCATGGATTATTGCGCAGCCGGCGTGCGGAACTTCAGTCTGAAGTCATTGCGCAGCAGCGCAAGCTCGATGGTCTAGAGCGACACCGTGCTGACGAACTGCAGGTATATGCACAAGAAATCGAGCGCATTGCCTCTGCCGAGGCTGATCGGGATTGGATTGGTCGCGTGAAAAGACCAACACTGCCCCTGCTGGTTGTTCGAGAGGGCCACCAATGATTCCGTATGAAAACTCCGGCGCCAGAGTCGTTCTCACCGAATCCCGGCGACCAATCCCTGGCTCTTCTTCAGCCGCTGGTGGCTCATCAAGCGATACGACGGCGCGCCAGGCTTGGCAGCGCGCGATGGAGCAGGCTCAGATGTCCTGCTGGTTCCAGCCTTTTGAGGCTCCAGCCACGACTACCTCCCCAACGGCTAGTGCAGTATCTGGCGGGTCTGATTCCGCGCTTGACCTGCCTTACCGGCAGCCGCGACCGGTAGTGCACCTCGTATCTCCGGAGACGCTCACAGAGGAAAAGCTCAGGCCCGACACACGGACCCGGCGAACGAATGTCTTGAGTGCAGAAGACCTCAAGGCTGAGCAACCGCCGCCGGCGAGCGGGGATGTGACAAGTGTGCTTTCTGCAAAGGAAACTGGTGGCACCACGCCAAGCGACATAGGATTCACGTTGCGCGAAGCCTTGCAGACTGCAGCCGATGCCAGCCATCCACCAGTTATGCAAGGCATTTCCTGCTTGTCGTCATGCGCAAGCAAGTTGCTTCCCTCAGAAGGTGAGGGACAAGATGACCTTCACGTCTCCCATGCTGCTGCAGTCGGCGCACACTTGATCAACTCGGCCAGCCAAATGCTGTCAGCCGACGAGCCCGCCATCATGCGGATGGTGACGGCATCCGCAACCGTGGCTGAGAGCCCGCCTTTCGTTGGCATGGCTATGGCAGAGCAGCCCGTACCTGCCGATTTGGCGGAACTGCTGACTTCGCCTGCCACGCCGGATCGCTTCTCTGACCTGACAGATGTACTTGGTCCGTCCAGAACGATCTCTGCAAGTGCACCCGCATCTGCTCGGTTGCATGCGCAATTGGGCCCCGAGGGGGTCGAACTCTGGCTCGGTCTCGATGGTACTGCTCAGCAGGTGGCGCAGCAGGCAGCGCTCATCGTGCCGCAGCTCTGCGCTGCGCTTCAACTTCAGGGGCAGCGTTTGAATCGCGTGATATGCAATGGCCAACTGGTGTGGGATGCTGCCGACTCACGCCAGCAGACCTCAAGCCCGCGTTTCTCCAGCTTGCTCGGCTCGCCCACGTCGGAGCCGTTCCTTGCACCGTATTCCAGCTCCATCTTTTCAACACTCTTTCGGGAGACTCCATGAGCATCCAAGGCATCAGCTCCACCACTGCCACGCTGCAGCAAAGCAGCCTGACTCAGCAGGATTTTCTCAAGATATTGCTTACGCAGTTGACCTATCAGGATCCGATGAAGCCAATGGACAACCAGCAGTTCATGGCGCAAATGGCGCAATTCACCAGTTTGGAGCAGACCCAGCAACTCAATAGCAAGATTGCGACCTTGATTGGCAACCAGTCCGCGTTGCAATCTGTCGGACTATTAGGTCGCACCGTCGACGTGATGACTACTACGGGTAGTACGGTCGCTGGTACCGTAACTGCACTTTCGCTTTCGGGTGACTCGCCACAAATCACCGTGCAGACCACCGTCAATGGCACGCTTACTGGCGTCAGCCTCAGTCAGATCTCCGCAGTGCGTTGAGCACTGGGCCCCACTCACTGCAGAAAGATACACACCATGATCGACTCCATCTATGTGGGCATGTCCGGCCTCGCTGGCTTTTCCAGCGGCTTGCGTGCCATTGCGAACAACACGACGAATCTGAACACCCCGGGCTATAAAAGCACGTCGATGCAGTTCTCAGACGCCTTTTATTCGCGCAGCAGTTCTAACGGCGGCAATAGTGGGCAATTGGGCTACGGCCTAAGCACTGCTGGCACTGCCCTGTCCTTCAAGCAGGGGGAGATGCGGCAGACGGGCAATGGCTTGGATCTAGCGATTGACGGTGAAGGCCTCTTCACTCTGAAGAACCCTGATGGCAGCACTGCCTATAGCCGAGCTGGCCAGTTTCACTTCAATGCCGACGGGGTATTGGTCAATGCTGCTGGTGCCAAGGTCTTGGGGTTGGACGCCAACGGTGTCATGTCGGAGATCAGCATTGCTGGTATGAAGACTCAGCCGGGCAAAGCCTCCAGCGTGCTGTCCTTCAATGGCAATGTGTCGCCTGCCTCCGCCACGCAGAATATCGCTGGCGTCAAGGTGATCGATGCTGCAGGCGGAGAGCACACGCTTAGTGTGAAACTGACCGATACGAGTGCGACGACCGCCGGCAGCTGGCGTGTGGATTTACTCGAGGGCAGTTCCGTGGTCGGGACGGGACAACTGGTGTTTGATAACACAGGCCGCCCGACCGCTGCCAGTGCAAAAGTCTCCATGAGCTATACCCCCGCTGGCCAAGCTACGGTGCCACTGACGCTTGACTTCAGCACAGACGTGACTTCGAACAGTTCGAAGTCGGTCAGCGCTATTAATTTCTCGAAGCAGGATGGCTACGCATCAGCCGACCTCACCTCCACAGCCTTCGATGCTACAGGAGTCTTGATCCTGACTTATGCAAACGGAGAAACGGCTAAAGGCTCGCGTCTTTCGCTGTCGCGCTTCGACTCCACTGCCACAGTGCGTGCGATCGGTGACAACGAGTACGAAGCCACCGACAGTAGTGGCTGGCATGCAGGCACTGCAGGCGGCGCCTTCGGTTCCGTCAAGTCTGGCTTTGTTGAGCTTTCGAACGTTGACCTATCGCAGGAGTTCAGTGACCTCGTCATCATGCAGCGTGGCTACCAAGCCAGTTCGCAAGTAATAACCACCGCCAACGAGATGCTGCAACAACTGTTCTCAATGCAAAGCAAGTAGCCTGCGCGATCCGATGCACGACACCTATATCGATAGGCCTGCCCCATCTCCGGGGCTGTTATCACCCATGGCCTCACAGCATCTCGCCCGTGAACTGCTCTGCTGGAGCGTGGCGGCGCAGTATGCGGTCTGTTCGTTGCTGCGGAAAAAATTCGAGTCATGGCTTGACCGCTGGGGTCTGAAAATTGATGCCGAAACGGAATCTGTGCGACTGGAAGCTGCAGATACCTCTCCTGCCTCGTTGCTCGGTGGTCCCGAAGCGAGGGCGCTGTTGGCGACCCAGATGTTTGGCGAATCCGCCCAGACTGCGCGTCCCGGTGCGTCCTACCAAGATGGCGTAACGCCGATGGCGGCACAGATCGCGTCCGATGCGTGGGACGATTGGTGCAGCGTACTTTCCAGTATGGGAGTAAGGCAAGGATCGGACCGAAGCGTGGTGGAGGTTAGCGTTGCGAATCTCACCGCGATGGACGCCTGGCAGGGGCGACTACATTTTTCCTTCGCTTGGTGGGGGCCACGATGGTGGCTCACATTGGATGCAGTATCAGTGGAGAGCTTGCTTGCGCAAGCGGGTTTTCAAGCATCACCGCCTGTCGCAACCATGCCGGCAGCCGCATGCATCTCGCCAGCGCACGCATTGCGCTTCCATCATCTGCCGATTCGCATTGAACTGGAGTCGGTGCAGATCAACCTCGGTCAGCTTGAAGATCTTGCGCTGGGTGATGTCATCCTTTTACCGCATCGGCTCGATGCGCCTGCGAAGATGCTGCTCGACTCCCAAGGTACTCCTGCACAAAAACTTTGCTCCGTTTGGCTTGGTCAATGTCGAGATCGCCTAGCCTTGGAAGTCACTGTTGCGTCAGATCTCTGAAAAACCTTCGCCCTTTCACCTCGTAGTTACGTAACCTCCACAGCAATCCATGCCAGCGCCAGTTACGCATGCGGCTCCTGCCGCCCAAAATCGCACAACCGACAGTTTCGACCTGCCGCCTCAGGCGCAGGTGATCGCGCTCGACGATTTCTCCGACACGGTGGATCGCGCTTCGACGGGCGGAAAAACCGTGATCAATCTGGCCGATTCCTTGCGCAACGTTCGTACGACGCTGCAGGTTTGTGTTGGAAGCGTGTCGCTGACCGTCGGTGAGCTGATGGGGGTGGTGGAACGCCAGGTGATCGTATTGGACAGAGGAGTGCATCAACCAGTAGATATCATGCTAGAGGGGCAGGTGGTGGCGCGTGGGCAGTTGGTGGCAGTGGGGGACCAATTTGCCGTACGCATCACAGAACTCCCAGTGCCCCTCGGACTCACTGCACCGGCCGCACCATGACGCTTCCCCTGAGTATTCCCCTGAGACGAGAGAGTGAACACGGCGGGCTGGATTGGATGAGCGGTGAAACAAACGGCTTTATTCTGGTTGTGCTCCTGCTAGTAGGCGGAATATGGCTGGCTTGGCTTGCCTGGCGTCGGCGTCGATTTAGCGCAGCCACACTGGGTCGTCTTTTCAAGGCCTCCGACAGGCCGCGATTGCAAGTGGTACATAGCGCACGCTTGACGCCGAAACACAGCGTACATGAGGTGCAGTGGCAAGGACGCAGTTTTCTACTCGCGTGCGCTGAACAAGACATATCTCTCATTGCAGAAGCGCAAGTTACCGTGGCATCCTCAACGGCCGAGCCTACATGAGAGTCCTCTCTTGCTCCCGTTCGGAGATGGTGCGCATATTTGTGCGTGGCACGGCCATGCTGGGACTTCTACTGGGTGCGCTCGGTGCTGGTCTGGCGCATGCACAAGCGTCCCGCGCTGGTGTAACTGCAGTTCCGTCTGCGGAAACAGCGCAGGCGCTACGCATAGTGCTCGGCTTGACGTTGCTGGCCGTCCTGCCCGCGATGCTGGTATGTCTTACCAGCTTCCTGCGCATCATCATTGTCCTTTCGATGTTGCGCCACGCGATCGGAATGAATGAAACGCCTCCGAACACCGTGCTGATAGGCCTGGCGTTGTTCCTTACGCTCTTCACCATGTCACCAGTGCTTGAGCAGATGAACCGCGAGGCATTTCAGCCCTTCATGGCCGGGCGACTCGGGATAGGGGAGGGCTACACCAAAGGCGTTGCGCCGCTGCGTGAATTCATGGTGCGGCAGACACGTGAAGAGGATCTTGCGCTCATGGTGGAACTGTCGAAGGCCGAGACACCCACCTCGATGGACGACATCAGCAACGTCCAATTGGTACCGGCTTTTATGCTATCGGAACTGCGTGCTTCGTTCCAGATAGGCTTCGTGGTGTTTCTGCCGTTCCTATTGATCGATCTGATCGTGTCGAGCTTGTTAATGGCTCTAGGGATGATGATGATGCCGCCGACCACCATCGCCCTACCACTGAAGATCCTGATGTTCATCCTGATCGACGGCTGGAGTCTATTGCTCAAGGCCTTGGTGGGAAGCTTCCACTAATGCAAAGAAGAATGCCTGCAGGGGGCGGCATGCTGGTTACGCTCGTTCTTTCGGCCAATCACAGCGCGGAAACTGCTCAGCGCATAGCGCGCTTGTCTGTTGCACGATATGCCTGCGCTAGCAACACATCCGCTGTGCGAGCACAGGCCCGGCTTAGGGCCTCGTCCTGCTCCATGAGTGTTTGCACTTGGTCGACCAGCGTAGAGAAGGAGGGGTCGGACTTGAGGTTCTCTCCCAACTCCTGTAGCAGCACGGCTTCAAGGAAAACTCGAAGTACCTTACGTTTGCGGCCGGGATTGTCTGGCGGGATGCTGCGTACGGCTATGCCGATTCGCTGCTGCAAACTGGCAGCAGAATCCGCTTCTTCCCGAGAGTCCAGAGATACTTCGGTAGCGCTCTGTGTCTCCGAACTTTTGCGTGCTGCCTTGGTTATGTCGGCATTGGACAGCCGCAGCGCATTCAACTGCCCGCGTATCAGCAAGGCCAGCTGCGAACCTTCGATACGTGACATACAGGGTGTTCCGGAAAATTGTTGGGTACTATCAGTGCGCAGGACCTGGCTGTTGGTAGTTTGCGAGCAGCACGTGCGAGGTCTCCAGTTCTTGATCCGTGCTGTCGATATGTGCCTCTGGTTTGATAGCCGAAGGCTGGAGCGCATCGATACGGGCGACTACTTGCTGCATGTCCGCGTTCAACGCGGGATTTTCTTTGTTGCATATCAGCCCTCGGGTGATGTGGTCGCGGGCTTCGATGTATCGCGAGTGGGCCAATGCGTCAAATCCAGTGACGAAATGCCGAAGAGCATCTGTGGGTTCCAGTTCCTTGAGCGGTTGCCAAGTCAGAAGTGCGAGAGCCTCCCGGTCCGAGAAGTACTGGAGCAAGCCGAGCTGAAACCGCGCCATGTTCATGTCAGGTTGGAGCAACAATGCATTGGCGAAACTGTGTTCCGCTTGTTCGACCAGCCCCAAATGCGCCTGTTCTGCTGCCAACAGATAGTGTGGAATAGCGGAGGATGGAGCCAGTTGCGCTGCGCGTTTGAAGAGTTCGATGGCTGTGGCACTGTCTCCCGCAGCGCTGGCGGCAAGCGCCTGCAGGATGTCTGGCGAGAGGGAGTCAGAAGCAGGGCTCATATACCAAATGATGGAGAGGCGGAATTGGGCCATTGTCGCCGAATTCGCGCGTCATGCTGCTTGTTGGCTGGTGCGCCCATCCTGCGACTGGGGTGCTGGGCCGCGCAGAAATGAGGACAGTCGTGACGCCAGTTCCAGCGGCTCCCTACGGAAATCCGGATTTGCAAGCGCTAGCCCTGCAGGGTGCTGCAACGGAGGTGCCGCAGGCGTCGGAGGCCGATCCTGAAGTGTCGCTATGGCAGCGCTTCGTGAATCTGCGGGATATGGAGGCTCGGGAAAAGCTGATATTGCTGCACCTGCCCTATGCCAGAGCGCTGGCGGCGGGCCTCTACAAAATCCACAGCTATCACGAGACGGAGTTCACCGAGTACGTGCAATTGGCGACGCTCGGACTCATTGAATGCATTGACCGGTTCGACCCGTCGCACGGTGTCAAATTCACGACTTATGCTTATCTGCGAATAAGGGGGGCGGTCGGTGACGGTCTTGCGCATATCAGTGAGCGACAAGAACAGTTGAGCCTGCACCAACGGTTGGTGGCAGAGCGTGTGCGCGCCGTCAGAGCAGCCCATGCGGTGGATTTGGAGAGCTGCGACGACGATCAACTGCTGAATCATATGGCGGACATCAGCGTCAGCTTGGTGTTGAGCACGATGCTGGCGGATACGGCGCTGATGCAGCAGGCGGACAGTGCACTACCCGACCGGTCCTACGAGTCAGTCGCACTCAATCAAGTGATGGCACGCGTGCACGCATCCCTTGATCAACTCACTCCACGGGAACAGTCGGTGGTGCGCTGCCATTACCTTCAGGGCATGACCTACGAACTGGTGTCACAGACGCTTGGTATCACGCGTGGCCGTGTTGCGCAGCTTCATGAACAGGCGCTGCGCAAGCTGCGCAAACTGATAGCACCGGAGTCCTTCTAGCCGATGCTGAACCTTTCCTCATCATAGAAATGACCTCAATGCCTTCTTCTCCAACCCCAAGTCAGGTTGCGCTCGCGTCCGCCCCTTGGGCTACGTTGGCCAAGCTGTTGGAAACAGATCCCAGCAACCTGCGTTTGCGCGCCGAGCTATTTGAGCGGGCGTTGGCTGCTGGCGCTCTGGACGTTGCGGCGTCTGCGCTAGATGGTGCCCTTGCGATCGATCCCTTGGGGGCCGAATTGCGGCACAGAAAGGCCGTACTGTCTATGGCGCGTGGTGATTGGCAAGGCGCAGAGGCACAGCTTCAAGGGTTGATCAATGAAGGGCAGCACGATCCCGGACTGCGCTACAACTTGGCCTATACCCACTTCGCACTTGGGGAATCCGCCTTGGCGAATGCCCTCCTTGTCGAGCTGATGCAGGAGCAACCTGCTGATTTGATGGACCAAGTCCTGACATTGCGCCTTCGGTGCTTGCACCAGGAACACAAGCTGCAGGAAGGCGTTGCCCTTTACCAGCAGTTCGAGGCGCAACATGCGTCAGCCTCGACGGCTGGAACTGCCGCGCTGATGGCCGTCGATCTGGGCCAGCCAGCCCTTGCAAATGCATGGGCTTCGCGTGCTCTTGCAATGAACCCGCAGCAGCATGAAGCACTGGTTGCCAAGGGGTCGGTGCTGCTTGGCGAGCGTCAAGGCAGTCAAGCGTTGCCTTTGTTAGTCAGGGCTGAGCGGGGGCACCCGAGGGATGGACGAACACTTTCTGCGCTGGGCCTAGCCCACATGCTCAATGGCAACTTTGCAGAAGCCCAGATGGTCTTGCACCGCGCGGTGCAGTTCATGCCGGGCCACATTGGCACTTGGCATGCGATCGGCTGGTGCGCGATATTTATGCGTGACCTCGCAGCCGCGCAGTTGGCGTTTGAGGAGGCCATCTCGCTTGACCGCAATTTTGCCGAGAGCCAGGGTGGCTTGGCTGTCACGCTCGCGCTGCGCGGGCAGGCGCAATCAGCGCGCGAGACTTTGCGCCGGGCTGAAGGGTTGCCAGGACGCAGCGTCAGCGCAGACTACGCCGCTGCGATCCTTGGCGGTGAAACCCAGGATGCAGAGCGCTTCGAGAAGATGGCTAGACGCATCTTGGGTGCTCAGCGCGATGCTGAGGGCCGCTCGCTCGCCGATCTCATATTGCGTCCCTGAGGGCCGAAGGTGCAGTCAAAAATGGTGGGGATTGTTACATCTACCAAGACGGTCAATTCACCTCCAGTGCGCGTCCTGGCTGTCGTGGAGTTGGGCAACAACTGGGGGCATTTATTGCGCGTGCTGCCGGTTATTGACAGCCTGTTGGCCGAAGGGCATGAGGTTCTGTTTGCGGTGCCCGACGTCGGCAAGGCACGCTTGGCATTGCAGCGATCTGACATCGCATTGGTAAAGTGCCCTGGCGCCTTGGTCGCCGCCCAAGTCGGGGCCTTCGAATATGAGTTCTATGCGCAGATCCTGGAGCGTTGCGTATTCGGCGATGACCAATTGCTGGCGCGTTCGATTGCGCAATGGGACGAACTGCTATCCACATGGCGACCCGACGTCATGCTGACCGATTTCGCCCCGGGGGCGCTCTTTGCCGCACGCCTCCATCAACTGCCGGTAGTCCAGATTCCAGTGGGCTGGGAGGCTCCTCCACTGGAGTCTGCACTTCCGGTCATTCGTCCTTGGAAAAAAGTCGATCCTGCCGTGATCTCTCGATATGAAGATCGGTTGCGCATGCGCCTGAATCTTTGGTGCGATTTGCGCGGGGCAAACATGCTCGAGGAACTGTCCGACCTTTATGCCATCGGCACTCAATTGCTCACCACATTCCCCGAGATCGACTGCTTCGGTCCGCGCTGTGCAGAGGTCAACTATGTGGGACCGATCATCACAGTGGACCGGGGTATACCACTCGATTGGGCTAGTGATGCACGAAGCTCCGGCGCACCATTTCGGGTACTTGTCTATCTGAAACCCAGTCCGGCGCTGGTGCCTGTGCTCATGTACCTGAGAACCGTGATGCGGGCGGAAATCATCGCAATTCTGCAGGAACTGCCGCCGATTGTGGTCGGGCACCTGCGCAGCGTGGGCATTCGTGTCGTTGATGCTGCCGTTCAGTTACAACGCTTGCTTGCCGACGCCCATCTGGTGGTCAGTAATGCGGGACACGGCGTGGCAGCGGCTGCGTTGTTGGCAGGGGTTCCTTTACTGACCATTCCTTTGACGATCGATCAGTTTCTTTTGGCTTCCAAGCTGGGCTCCACCGGCGCAGCAGTAGTAATGCCTGACGGTGAAGCCAGTCTGCGACTCAGCGATGGCACCGTGGCCCAATTGCTGCGCGAGGGGACGTATCGCAAGGCCGCAAAAGAATTTGCTCAGCGCTATGCTGGACGGTCGCAGCATCGCACGATAAACGCCATCGTGCAGGCGCTTCTGGATCGTGCTCGAACGCGAGAGTGAGTCAGTACTGCGCGACACCGCCGTCTATCGCAAACTCCGAACCATTGACCCATCGGCTTTCGTCCGATGCCAAGAACACAGCACCGTGGGCGATGTCCTGCGGTGTGCCCAGTCGACCGGAAGGAACTCCGCGTTCTAGCATCACGTACATCCGCTCGGCTTGCCCAGCAGGGGCCATCGATTCAAGCATCGGTGTTCGGGTTGGCCCCGGACTAAGCACATTGACCCTAATGCCGCGTGACCGCAGTTCCAGCATCCAGCTACGTGCGAAACTCCGTACCGCTGCCTTGCTCGCGCTGTAGGCACTCAGACCCGGACTGCCGCGTGCAGTGTTACTGGATCCAGCCAAGATCACTGATGAACCGTCGCGTAATAGCGGTAGCATCGTTTGGACCGACAACACTAGACCTTTGATGTTGGTGCCGAGTATCAGATCAAGGTGAGCCTCGCTCATCGCGCCGAGCGGCGCCTGTGATACGGCTCCGGCGTTGGCGAAAAGGATATCGATCCCCTCTGCGCGTGCTTGCAACTGGTCCCGTAGGCGTTCCATGTCCGCTGATCGAGTGACATCCGCTGCAAAGCCTGTCGCGCCTGGCCCCAGTGCCTGCACCGCGGTAGCTAGGCGAGCAGCATGCCGCCCAGTGATGTAAACCTTCGCGCCTTCCTCGATAAAGCATTGGGCAACGGCTATGCCGATACCGCCAGTGCCACCCGTGATGAGTGCTGTCTTTCCCGCAAGTCTCTTGTTGGTCATAGGCAATCGTAATCTGGCTCTGGATGTGTTGCTATGGAATGTCTGCGTAAATCGCGCCGCGATGTGCTGATCAGTGCAAGTGCGCGAGGACAATCGACGCGATGAAACAAGCCGAGCTGGGCCTGAATTTGACGACCAAGCGAACGCGCAAGCGCGAGTTCCTGGCGAAGATGGAACGCGTGGTGCCGTGGGCTGCTCTGGTGAGTCTGATCAGACCGTACGCACCCGACGGTAAGCGCGGCCGCCCGCCGTTTGCCTTGGAGACGATGCTGCGCATCCACTTCATGCAGCAGTGGTTCACGCTGAGCGATCCGGCGATGGAGGAGTCGCTGCACGATGTGCCGCTGTTGCGCGAATTCGCAGGCCTGA
>NZ_JAELTO010000448.1 GCF_016428875.1 Xylophilus sp. ASV27 | reverse complement strand
CCCCCCCCCCCCCCCCCCCCCCCCCCCCCCCCCCCCCCCCCCCCCCCCCCCCCTTTTCAAGCAGAAGACGGCATACGCGATTTCCTGTACGGTCTCGTGGGCTCGGAGATGTGTATAAGAGACAGCGCCAGCACCCTGCACGAGCAGGCGGCCATCCCGCTGCTGGCCGCGCACGAGATGGCCAACGCCAGCCCCGCCGCCGTCGTCGCCAGGCTGCGCGCCGCGCCCTATGCAGCGCAGTTCCGCGACAC
>NZ_JAELTO010000065.1 GCF_016428875.1 Xylophilus sp. ASV27 | reverse complement strand
CCCCCCCCCCCCCCCCCCCCCCCCCCCCCCCCCCCCCCCCCCCCCCCCCCCCCCCCCCCCCCCCCCCCCCCCCCCCCCCCCCCCCCCCCCCCCCCCCCCCCCCCCCCCACCCCCCTTTTTTAGATGTGTATAAGAGACAGGTGCAGGGCCGGCGCCACGCCCGCGAAGTAACCGCCGCCCAGGTCGCCGCCCAGCACGCGCAGCGCCAGAGCGGCCAGCGCCGTGCCCAGCGCCAGCCCCAGCGCGCTGCCCAGCAGGCCCAGCAGCAGCGACTCGGCCAGCACCAGCGTGCGCCGGCCGCGCGGCGTCAGGCCCAGCACGCCCAGCAGCGCGAACTGCGGCGCGCGCTTGGCCACGCCCAGCGCCAGCACCGAGAACACCAGGAAGGCGCCGGTGAACAGCGCGATCAGCGCCAGCACCGTCAGGTTGACCCGGTATGCGCGCGACAGGTCGCCCACGCGCGCGGCGGCATCGCCCGGCGTGGCCGCCACCACGCCCGGCAGCCCGGCGACGTATCGCAGCAGCGCCTCGCGCGACGCGCCGGGCGCCAGCCGCAGGTCGATGCGCGAGAGCCGGCCGACACGGTCGAGCAGCGCCTGCGCCGCGGCAACGTCCATCACCACCAGCGGCGCGCCGCCCGCCGCCACCGTGCCGGCCAGACGCAGAGGCTGCGCGCCGCGCGCGTCCTGCAGCGCGAACCGCGTGCCCGCGCCGCTGCCCGCCAGCCCCAGCGCCTGCAGCGCGGCGGGGTTGAGAAAGGCCGCATCGGGCGCGAACAGGTCCAGCCGCGCGGCGCCCTCCAGCAGCACCGGCTGCAGGCCGGGCGCGGTGCGCGCCACCGACAGCGCATCCACTCCCACCACGCGCACCGCCAGCCGCCTGCCGTCCGCCCGCAGCGCGGTGGCGGCCAGTTCCAGTACCGGCGTGGCCAGCGCCACGTCGGCGCGGTGCGCCAGCGGGCCGAACAGCGCGTCGTCGAAGCTCTCCTGCACCGCGCGCACCTGCAGGTCGGGCTGGCCATCGACCGTGCGCACCGCCTGCGCGAACTCGTCGAGCGCCGAGCTGTTGATCAACTGCACCGAAAACGCCAGCGCCACACCCAGCATCACCGCCAGCACCGCCAGCGCGTGGCGCCAGGGCTGGTGGCGGATTTCCTGCCAGGAGAAGGTCTTGAGCAGTGCCAGCATGGCCAGGCCCTCAGGGCCGCGCGGGCCGCGCCAGCAGCGCCCGGCCGGCGTCCGCGGCGCCCATCATCATCAGCAGCACGCCCAGCCCGGTGAAGAGCGGCCCTCGGGTGGAGATCAGATGGCCCGGGCCCTGTGCCATGCCCAAGAAATGCACCGGGCCGACTTCGGCGTCGGCCAGGGGCGGCTCGGCATCCGGCGAGAGGGCAGGGGCCGCGGCGGGGGGAGGGAAGGGAGTGCCCATGAAAGACCGCGGAGCGGGTCAGGAGGAAAGGTATTCAGAGATGCCGCGGGATCGGCAAGACGCCAAGAAATGATGCATTTGCATCATTTTGTATTGGCGGGGTTTGCCCGAGGATGCGGGCAAGCCGATGCGAATCGGTCAAAGCGTTTCACCCGTGACCCCATAAGTGACTCCATAGAAGGAATCTTGCCATGGCCTCTCTTCCGATGCCCAGCCACTATCCGAAATATCTGCTGGCAACCTCCCTCCTGCTGGCCCTGGCTGCATGTGGCGGCGGAGACAGTTCCGGCAGCACGGGCGGTTCCGGCGGCGGCTCTTCGCCGGGGGGATCTTCGTCGGGCGGCGCGAACTGCAACTATCCGGACCTGGTGACCGGGTCGGAAAGGGCGCAGGCGAATGCCTGCGGTATCCAGGTTTCGGGAGCCTATGGCGCCGCCGATGCGCGTCTTCAGCAAATCATTCAGGCGTGCCAGGCCGGCCAGAAGGCGGCGGCGGACGCGGACTATGCCGGCCCCTACACCAAGCTCGTGCAATACGCGCGCGACAACAGCAAGGCGCTGTCCTGCGGCGGCTCCAACGGGCCGGTGCTGCCCAATCCATCGACGCAGAGCTACTACAACTTCTGCGCCAAGACGAGCGGCAGCACGAAGACGGGCAGTTGCTGGGGCCCCGTGTTCAAGGACGACGGAGGGTGCGGCGACAACTCCTTCACCTACATGAACCAGTATGGCAGCAGCGGCGCTTGCATCACGGCCAGGGACAACTGGCTGAAGGCGCGCTGATGCGGTCGGGTCTGGCACAGGCAGGGCCCTTCGCGTTGGCCGCGTTGGTGCTGGGAGTGCTCTTTTTCTTCTCGGAGTTCCGGGAGGGAGAGGAGCCTTCGGCCGGTACCGCTGACGATCGGGGCGCACCGCGGCTGGTGTTGGCAGCACAGCCCGTGCCTGCTGTGCCGGCCCCGGGCGCCGTGCTTTCGCCGACGCGCGCCACTGCCGCAGCCCAGGGCGGCGCGCCGCAGCCGCCCAACCTGCTGCACGAGGTCCTGGATCGCTCCCGCCTGTCCGCGTCCTGGCTGCAATCCCATGGTTTCACCCCCGGTAGCGCGGCGCTGCAGCGCCTGCATGGCTTGCTGCAAGGACATGTCGCACTGACTGCCACCGAGGCCAGGAAGATTGCATTCGGACCCCAGGATGGAGACTCTGCCTTGCCTGCCGAAGGGGTTCCGACCCTGGCGCAGCAGGAACGCTACGTCCAGGCGGTGATGCAGCCCGAGGGTCTGGCTGGAGACTCCGTGCTCCTGCGGTGGCGCAATGCCAGCGACAACGCGCTCATCGAGTTGTCGGCGCAGGCGATTCCACCGAACGCGAGCGAGCAGATCCCGATATGGAGGCACACGACCGAGGATTGGCCGCCTGGGCGCTATCGCGTAGAGGTGATCGCACCGCAGGGCGATCTGGCATTGCTGGCCGCTGGCGAATTCGTCATCGCCGCGCCCCATGCTCCGGTCACGCCCTTCGCGCGGACGGCGGTGGACCAGTTACGGCCTTGAGGCCGACTTGCCTTGCGCCGTCGGCATGGGGCGCAAGCGGGCCGAACAGCGCGTCGTCGAAACTCTCCCGAACCGATCGCAGAGCTGCAGGTCGGGCTGGCCCTCCACCGTGCGCACTGTCTGCGCGAACTCATCGAGCGCCGAGCGGTTGATCAACTACGCCGAGTTCACCGGTCCCAGGATGGAAAAGTGCGTCAAGTATCGAAAAAGGGGCTTCAATCTGCCTGCCGCAGCGCGTCGGCCATTGCGGCCACATTGGATACGCCCAGTTTGTCGTAGACCGACTGGATCTGGTTGCGCACTGTGGCCGGGGAACGCTGCAGCCGGGCTGCGATCTGCTTGTGCGTGAGGCCCAGGGCCAGCAGTCGCGCCACGGTGTCTTCGCGGGGCGAGAGCGCATCGGCGGCGCAGCGGGGGCGGGCGCGCAGCCACAGCAGGCCGTGCTGCGCATGCAGCGTGATAACCAGGCTGCGCGCCAGCAGACGCGGCTCGCCGCGCTGCGCAGCGGCCATCACCGGCTCGGGCAGCCGAGAGCCCGCCCAGCAGGGCCATTCGGTGCGCAGGGCGCGCTCGAAGACGGCGTCCATGTGGTGCAGCATGCCGCGCGGGTCTGCCAGGGCCGAACCCAGGCGGGCAGCGCCCGGCGCGTGGACAAGCTGATTCAGGTGTGTGAGGCGGTTGAGTTCCAGGGCTTGCTGGATGTGCGGCATCAGCGTGGCGAGCAACTGGCGCTCACCCTCAGTGCCATGGGCATCGGGACTGGCGCGGAACAGCGAGAGCCAGCGGCCGAAGCGCGTGGCAGGGTTCTGCATGCTGCCGATGAAGAAGTGCGACTGCTCGAAACGCCGGCCATAGTCGAGCAGTGCGCGCTGGTGTCGGCCGTTGAACCATGCCCGCGCGTCGAATGCCCTGGTTTCGCTGGGACGCAGGACCACCACTTGTGCCGCCGTGTCCAGGTGCTTGATCTCCTCGTAGGCCATCAGCATCTCGGCCGGCTGGCGGTGCAGGTGGATGGTGTGAACGTCGATGCCCCCCGCCGTCATCGTGGCCGAACCCCACATGGCCGAGTCGAAGGGCAGCACATGCTTGAGCAACTCCAGCGCCTCGTCCTGGAAACGATCCACCGGCTGCTCATGCGACAGCCGGTACAGGCGCAGCAGCAAGTGGCTGTAGTCGGCCATCAGGTTGCCAGTGCGCCCGGTGCAGGGGCTCATTGCTCCCACATCGCTCCGTCGAAGGGCGGCAGCACGGGGTTGAGGATGTCCAAGGCCGCATCTTGGCAACGCACCAGCGCCTGCTCCGCTGATGCGGAGCTGAGCTTCAGCGGCGATGCGCTGAAGGTGTCGAGGCGGTTCTCATGCATGGTTCTTGTCCCTCTTCGCCGATCTGCTGGACAGGCGTGGCGCAAGAGTACAGCATTTGCATCATTTTGTTTGTTGTGCGTTGGCCTACGATCGCTTGGCCGCAGTGCCTTGATCCTCGATGTGGGCGAGATCGCAGCCTCGTCTTCGCTCACCGGCTTTGCCGCGCACGCGGGCTACGCGGGCAGCTTCGGTGAGGGCGTTGCCGTGGCGCTGGCGGCGCAGGTGGTGGCGGCTTGATTGCGCAACCGCCCGGCCGGTCAGGCGCCGAGATCCTAACGCTCCAGCTCCCTGGCGCTCACGCCCGCGATGCCCCAGTTCTCCTTGGGCACGTCGTGGATCCAGACGCGCACGTTGGCGGCCGGCGCGCCCACGGCATCGACCAGGGCCTGGGTCACTTTTTCGATCACGGCCTTCTTCTGCTCCTCGGTGCGGCCTTCGATCATGTAGATCTGTGCGAATGGCATGGCGGTTCTCCTGTTGCGGGTCAATCGGCCTTCAGGCCGAGGCGGCGGATCAGCGCGCCCCAGCGCCTGTCCTCGGCGCGGATGAAGGCCGCGAATTCCTGCGGCGTGTTCACGCGCAACGTGCCCGAGATGGCGTCGAAAGCGGTCTGCGCCTCGGCCGTGCGGGCGCCCGCGGCCCAGGCGTCGTGCAGCCGGGCCACCAAAGCCGGAGGCACCGCAGCGGGCGCCACCAGGCCGAACCAGGTCTCCACCTCGAATCCCGGGTAACCCGATTCGGCGACGGTCGGCACCTGCGGCAGCGCCTTGGCGCGCTGCGCCGAGGTCACGGCGACGGCGCGCAGCTTGCCCGCCTCGATGTGCTGCAGCGTGGTGGCCAGCGAACTCTCCATGCTCAGGGGTACCGTGCCCGACAGCAGGTCCGGCACGATCTGGCTCGACCCCTTGTAAGGCACGGCGGTGAGCTGGATGCCGGCCACCGACTGCAGCAGTTCTGCCGCCAGATGGTTGCTGGTGCCCACGCCCGAGGTGGCGTAGCTGAGCCGGCCGGGGTGAGCCTTGGCATAGGCCACCAGGCCGCGCAGGTCGGTGAAGGGCTGGCCCGGATGCACCACCAGCGCGCAGGGCGTGGTGCCTACCAGTGAGATCGGCGCGAGGTCTTTCTCGACGTTGAACGGCACGCTGCGGTAGAGGTGCGGTGCGATGGCCAGGCTGCTGATGGCCGACAGGCCGATGGTGTAGCCGTCGGGCGCGGCCTTGGCCACGGCGTCGGTGCCGATGTTGCCGCCCGCGCCGGCGCGGTTTTCCACCACGAACGGCTGGCCCATCTGGTCGCCCATGGCCTTGGCCGCGGTGCGGCCCATGACGTCGGTCGGGCCACCCGGCGGGAACGGCACGATCAGGCGCACTGGCCGTCCAGGATAGCCTGCCTGGGCCCAGGCCGCGCGGGCACCTGCGGCCATGACGCCGGCGGCGATGAAATGGCGTCTTTGCATGGATTCGTCTCCTGTCTCAGGCAAAGCGCAGCGACACGCTGCCCATGCCCTGCACGCGCAGGCAGACGTGGTCGCCGGCTGCGACGGCGACGGCTTCGGTCGCGCCGCCCGAGAGGATCAGGCTGCCGGCCGGGATCTCCCGCCCGCGCCGGCCCAGGTGGTTGGCCAGCATCGCCACCGCCGCCGCCGGATGGCCCAGCACCGCCGCGCCGGCGCCCAGGGCCGCCGGCTGGCCGTTCTTTTCCAGCACGATGCCCACGGTGCGCAGGTCCAGCGCTTCGGGGCGCAGCGCGCGCCCGCCGACGACGAAGCGCGCGGCCGAGGTGTTGTCGGCCACCACGCTCTTGAGGTCGAACCGGAAGTCGCGATAGCGGCTGTCGATGACCTCGATGCCGGGCAGCACGAAGTCGGTGGCGGCCAGCACCGCGCCGATGTGGCAGCCCGGCCCCTTGAGCGCGTGCTTGAGCACGAAGGCGATCTCGGGCTCGACCTTGGGGTGGATCAGTTCGCCGGTGCGCACCGTGCCGCCTTCGGGCACGCTGAAGGCATCGACCAGGAAGCCGAACACGGGCGAGTCCACGCCCATCTGCCGCATCTTGGCGTGCGAGGTCAGGCCCGCCTTGAGGCCGACCACGCGTGCGCCGCGGGCGAGCTTGCGCGCCAGGATCGCGTCCTGGATGGCGTAAGCGTCGTCCCAGTCCATGCCGGGGTGCTGGTCGGTGATCTTGGGTGTGTCGCGGGCCTGCAACTCGCAGGTTTCGAGGTGCTCGGCGAGCTGGGTGATGGTGTGTGATTCGAGTGTCATGGAGAGGGTCCAAGCCGTTTGGAAAGAAAGGGGGGCAGCCGCCGCAGCGACGGGCGGGCGCGCGTGGCACGGTCTTGCGCGTCCAGCCGCGACAGGGTCTGCTTGACCTGGTCGTAGGCCGGGCGCACCTGCTCCGGCACGAGGCGGCGGACCTCGTCGAAGCGCTCGTCGCGCGCCTGCGCCAGGGCTTCATCGCGCACCCGCCGGTAGGCCTGCAGCGCGGCGCTGAAGTCGCGCCCCGCGGCGCCGGTGTGCCGGGCGCCGCGCGGGCTCCAGGTGGCGTCTATCAACTGGTCGATCTGCGCGATGCGCTCGATCACGGGCTCGACCTGGCCGAACGCGTCGGCATTCATGACCAGGATGTTGCAGGCGCGCATCTCCTCGATGCAGTCGGTGAGCACGTCGACCTGCCGGCGCTGCGGCAGCAGCGCCGAGGTGTCGCGCTTGAGCTGGCCGATCAGCCCCTGCACCTCGCGCAGCTGCGCGTTGCTCTGGCCCAGCCAGTCGATCGACTGCGCGGCGGCCGCGCTCAGCGCGCCGGCGTCGTGGATCAGGCGCTGGTTCAGGCCGTCCTGGGTCTGGGCGGCGGCGCTCATGTCGCTGGCCGCAGCGAGGGTGCGGCTGGAGCGCTCGCGGATGTCGGCCAGGGCCGCGCCGGTGGCGCGCGTGTGCTCGACGCCGCCCTGGATGTCTTGCAGCACTGCCTTGAGGTTCTGGTCGGCCGCCAGGGTGCTGGCCGTGATGCCGGAGATCATCTGGCGGATCTGCTCGGTGGCCTCGCCGGTGCGCGCCGCCAGCCTGCGCACCTCGCCGGCCACCACGGCGAAGCCGCGCCCCTGCTCGCCGGCGCGCGCGGCCTCGATCGCGGCGTTGAGCGCCAGCAGGTTGGTCTGCATGGCCACGTCGCGGATCATGCCCAGGATGTGCTCGATCTCGCCCGTGTGCCGCATGACCTCGCGGAACCGTTCGTCCAGGCCTTCGGCGGACTGCGCCAGGGACGCGATCCGCTCCAGGGTCTGGTGCAGCAGCCCGTCGCCGCGCTGGGCCAGTTCGTGCATGGAATCGACCTCGTCGCGGGTGATGCGGGCGGACTGCACCACCGTGCCGGCGCTGCGCGCCAGCGCGTCCACGTCCTCGCGCAGGCGGGCCAGGATCGAGGCCTGCTCGCGCGAGAAGGCGACCACCCGGGTGAACGAGGACATCATGCCGGCGTTGTGCGCCGTGACCTCGAGCGCGTGCCCGTCCACGCGCACCAGCGCCTCGGATGTCGCGCGCGGGGCGCGGCGGGTGCCGGCCAGGCACAGCAGCAACAGCCCGAGCAGGGCGGCTTCGCGCAGCCCGGCCCATGGCAGCGGCCACGCGGGCCAGGCCAGGGACGCCAGGAGGAGCGCCAGGGTCGAGCCGAGCAGCCGCGCCATGCGCCGCTTCCTCAGGCGGCCGCCAGGCCGCGCTCGCGCGCCATGGTCAGCGCGGTGTCCTCGATCATGTCTTCCTGCCCGCCGACCATGCCGCGCCGGCCCAGCTCGACCAGCAGGTCGCGCGCGGGCACGCCGTACTTCTGCTCGGCGCGCTTGGCGAACAGCAGGAAGCTGCCGTACACGCCGGCATAGCCCAGCGTGAGCGCGTCGCGGTCGATGCGGATCGGGAAGTCCATCAGCGGCACCACCAGGTCCTCGGCCACGTCCTGGATCTTCCAGACGTCGACGCCGGTCGCGATGCCCATACGGTCGCACACCGCCACCAGCACTTCCATGGGCGTGTTGCCCGCGCCCGCGCCCAGGCCGGCGGCCGCCGCGTCGATGCGGTTGGCGCCGGCCTCGATGGCGGCAATGGAATTGGCCACGCCCATGGCCAGGTTGTGGTGGCCGTGGAAGCCCAGTTCCGTCTCGGGCCGGAGCGCGGCGCGCACGGCGCCGATGCGCTCCCTGACCTGCTCGGGCAGCAGGTAGCCGGCCGAGTCGGTCACGTAGACGCAGTTGGCGCCGTAGCCTTCCATGAGCAGGGCCTGCTTGACCAGGCCCTGGGCGCTGTTCATGTGCGCCATCATCAGGAAGCCCACGGTGTCCATGCCCAACTGGCGCGCGGCGCTGATGTGCTGCTCGCTCACGTCGGCCTCGGTGCAGTGGGTGGCCACGCGGATGGTGGACACGCCCAGGCCGTGCGCCATCCTCAGGTGGTCCACCGTGCCGATGCCCGGCAGCAGCAGGGCCGAGACCCTGGCCTGCCGCATCAGCGGGATGACCGCGCCCAGGTACTCTTCGTCGCTGTGCGCCGGAAAGCCGTAGTTGACCGAGGCGCCGCCCAGGCCGTCGCCGTGCGTGACCTCGATCAGCGGAACGCCGGCGGCGTCCAGGCCCTGGGCCACGCTCTTCATCTGCGCCAGCGTCATCAGGTGGCGCTTGGGGTGCATGCCGTCGCGCAGCGTCATGTCGTGCACGGTGATGGTCCTGCCCTGGAGTGTCATGGTGCGTGGCTCCTTCATGCGGGGATGGGGTCGAGCGAGAGTTCGCCCTTGAGGATTTCGGCCGCGAACATCTCGGCCGTGCGCGCGGCGGCGGCGGTCATGATGTCGAGGTTGCCGGCGTACCGGGGCAGGTAGTCGCCCAGGCCTTCCACTTCCAGGAAGACCGAGACGCGCCGGCCGTCGAACACCGGCCCGTTAACCAGGCGGTAGCCGGGCACGTACTGCTGCACCTCGCGCAGCATGTCGTGGATCGACGCGGTGATGGCGGCGCGGTCCGGCTCGTCCTCGGTCAGGCAGTGCACGGTGTCGCGCATGATCAGCGGCGGCTCGGCCGGGTTTATGACGATGATGGCCTTGCCCTGCTTCGCGCCGCCGACCTTCTCGACCGCACCGGCGGTGGTGCGCGTGAACTCGTCGATGTTCCTGCGTGTGCCCGGCCCCACCGAGCGGCTGGAGACGGTGGCGACGATTTCGCCATAGGCCACGGGCTGCACCCGGCTGACGGCCGCCACCATGGGGATCGTGGCCTGCCCGCCGCAGGTGACCATGTTGACGTTCATGGCCCGCCCGCCCAGGTGCTGGCGCAGGTTGACCGGCGGCACGCAGTACGGGCCGATGGCCGCGGGCGTGAGGTCGATCATCAGCGCGCCCTGTTCATTGACCTTGCGCGAGTTCTCGGCATGCACGTAGGCGCTGGTGGCGTCGAAGACGATCTGCACCTTGTCGGCGCGCATGTGCGGCACCAGCCCGTCCACGCCTTCGGCCGTGGTCTTGATGCCCATCTCGCGGGCGCGCTGCAGGCCGTCGGATTCGGGGTCTATGCCCACCATCCACACGGGTTCGAGCACCGCGCTGCGCCGCAGCTTGGCGAGCAGGTCGGTGCCGATGTTGCCGGGCCCGATCAGGGCGCACTGGATCTTCTGGCTCATGGGGAGTCCTTGGTTGGAATCAGATGAAGCGCACCGAGCAGCCGCCGATGCCGCCGATGGACACGCGCAGGCTGTCGCCGGCCTGCACCGGCACCATGGCGGCGAGCGAGCCCGAGAGCACGACCTCGCCGGCCTCCAGCGCGATGCCGAGCGCGCCCAGCGTGTTGGCGAGCCAGGCCACGGCATTGGCCGGGTGGCCCAGCGCGGCGGCGCCGGCGCCGGTGGCGACGATCTCGCCGTTCTTCTCCAGCACCATGCCGCAGGTGGCGAGGTCCACGTCGCGCGGATCGACCAGGCGCTCGCCGAGCACGAAGACGCCGCAGCTCGCGTTGTCGGCCACGGTGTCCTGGATCTTGATCTTCCAGTCGCGGATGCGCGAGTCGACGATCTCGAAGCAGGCCATCACGCCTTCGGTGGCAGCCAGCACGTCGGCGGCGGTGACGCCGGGGCCCTTCAGGGCCTTTTTCAGGATGAAGGCGATCTCACCTTCGGCCTTGGGCTGTATCAGGCTGCTCGCCGGCACAGCTTCGCCCTCGTTGTAGACCATGCCGTCGGTGAGCCAGCCGAAGTCGGGCTGGAAAACGCCGAGCATGTCCATCACGGCCCTGGAGGTCACGCCGATCTTCTTGCCCACCACGCGCTCGCCCGCGGCGAGGCGGCGCGCGAGCAGGTGCTGCTGGATGGCGTAGGCGTCGGCGATGGTGATGTCGGGGTGGCGGTTGCTCAAAGGCTCGACCGTCTGGGCGCCACGCAGGGCTTGGTAGAGTTCGTCACCGAGTTGGTGTTGCAGTTCAAGGTTCATGGTTCACAACCCATTCAAAAAAATCCAGCCATGGCATCCGCGTCTTCAGTCAGGCGCGGCGCCTTTGCTGTCGTTCAGCACCGTACGAAAGCCGATGTGCGTCGCACCCAGCAGAACGTCCTGGGGCTGGCGCGCTGCCGGCCGGTAACGCACACAGAAATCGGGCGCGCAAAGAAAGGAGCCGCCTTTGATCACCCGCGTCTCGGAAGCCGCGCGTGCCCCCTGAAGGTCCACGACCACGGGGTTTTCCACGGCGCCGGGCGCATGGCGGTCGCGGTAGCGATCGCGTGTCCATTCCCAGACGTTGCCCACCGCGTCGTATAGCCCAAAGCCATTTACTGGATAGCAGCCCACGGGCGCCGTTCCCTTGTGGCCATCGCGGCCTTGGTCGGCCAAGGGAAACGGGCCTTGCCAGGTATTGGCCATGGAACGTCCCGCGAGGTCGGGTGTGTTGCCCCAGGGGTAGGTGGTGTCATCGCGGCCGCCACGGGCCGCGTACTCCCACTGCGCCTCGGTCGGCAGATCGCGCCCCAGCCACTTGGCATAGGCCATGGCATCCTCGTAGGCCACATGCACCACGGGGTGGTTGCCCCGCCCCTGGAGGTCGCTGCCAGGCCCATCGGGGTGGCGCCAATCCGCACCGTCCACCCACTTCCACCAGGCATAGGCGCCGCGCAGATGTTCGCCGGCCTGCGGCGGCACGAACACGGCAGACCCTGGCCGCAACTGGGCCGGTGCCACCCCTGGGAACTCCTGGGCCGGGGGTGTGCGTTCTGCGCGGGTCACATAGCCCGTGGCCTGGACGAAGCGCTCGAACTGCGCATTCGTGACCTCATGGCGGTCTATCCAAAACGCGTCTACGCGCACCGCATGCACCACGCGCTCTTCGGGGTAGCCCTCGTCCGATCCCATGCGAAAACGCCCTGCCGCCACGGGCACCAGGCCGGCCCGGTTGGGCCCTTGCACACCGGCCGGGCCAAAGCCGGGAGGCAGGCCGCCATAGCCCGCGCACAGCCCCGTGGCTTGGGCGGTCCGGGGCGCCTGGGGTGTGGCATGGCCCCCGCCTGCCCCGGACAGTGCACACGCCAAGGCGAGCACCGTGGAGCCTGGCCACCTAGCGGACTTCATCGAGGTCCTCGTAGTACTTCAGGCTGTTGCTATAGCCCGGGCGAGCGGCCAGCCCGTCGAACTCGACGACACCGTTTTGCTCGGCGTAACGGCGGTATTCGGCCAGCAACTCGGCCAGCTTTTCGGGGTGCTGGCCAGCCAGGTTGTGCAGTTCGGAACGGTCGCTTGCCATGTCGTACAGCTCCCATTCACCCGACCCCCATGGCTTGTTGGCTTGCACGATCTTCCAGTCACCCACGCGCATGGCGCGGCGTCCGTTCAGCTCCCAGCCACGCCGGAACACGCCGTGTACCTGGGCGCTTTGCCCGGTCAGCAAGGCCTGCATGGAACGCCCCTGCATCTCTGCCACCTGGCGCCCCTGGTACTCGGTGCCAGGCTGCTTGACGCCAGCCAGCTCCAGCACCGTCGGCGCAACATCGGTCACATGGGCCGGGGCACGGGAGACCACATCCTTGCGGTTGTCACCGGGAAGGCTGAAGATGGCCGGAACGGCAATCCCGCCCTCGTACATAAAGGCCTTGTACATATTGTGCGGCGTGGAGCCGACCTGGGCCCAGCCCGGGCCGTATTCGGCAAACGAACCGGGCCGGCCGGTATTGGCCAGGCTGTTGTCGCGGTGCTTTTGGGCCCATGCACGGGTCGCGCCCTCATCCAGCACGGTGTTGCCGTCGGCGCCGTTGTCGGACATGAAGAAGATGGCCGTGTTGTCGTACACACCGATGCGCTTGAGGTGGTCGATGACCCGTCCGATCTGCGCGTCCATCTCCTCCACCATGGCGGCATAGACCGCCATGCGCTTGGACTCGGCACGCTGCTGCCGGGCATTGAGTTGGTCCCAGCGCGGCCACGCCGGGTTGCCCACATAGGGCTGCATGTCCTTGGGCACAATGCCCAGGGCCTTCATGCGCTCCAGGCGCTGGCTGCGGATCACCTCATACCCCACGTCGTAGCGGCCTTCGTACTTGCGGATATAGGCGTCACGCGCTTGCAAGGGCCAGTGCGGGGCGGTGAATGCCAGGTAGCCGAAGAAGGGCTTGCCATCGCCCTTGTTGCCGTCGATGTAGGAAATGAGTTTAGAGGCGAAGTATTCGCTCGAGTAGAAGTCCTTGGGGATCTGGACTTCTTTGCCGTTTTCGCGGTACAGCGCCGTGGGCGTCTTGTCGGCATCGAGGGTGATGATGCCGGTCTGGTCGAAGTGGCTGGCGCCGCCGTTCATCATCGCGTACGACTGCTCGAAACCGCGCCGGGGCGGGGCATGTTCCTCGTTCACGCCCAGATGCCATTTCCCAGCCATATACGTGTGATAGCCCGCATTGCGCAAAAGCACGGGAAACGGCAGGGCCCGGTCGGTGAGATAGCCCTCATAGCCCGGGCGGCTGCGCTGCTGCGATGTGAGCAGCTCGGCCATGCTGCCAAAGCCCACCTGGTGGTTGTCTGCGCCGGACATCAGCATTGCACGCGTGGGCGAGCAAAACGGCGATGCATAAAAGTCTGTCATCCGCATTCCGCGACGGGCCAGGGCATCCAGATGGGGCGTGGCGATCTCTCCGCCAAACGCGCCGATGTCGGAATAACCCAGGTCATCGGCTACGATCAGCAGCACATTCGGCCGCCGGGCTTTGCCGTGGGCGGCAGGCGCGGCCGCCTGGGCCGCCTGGATCGCGACCTGGCCCAGGGCCAACACCGCCAGCAGCACCAGCCCGCGCCCCATGCCGCGAATGGTGACGGCGCCCGGATGCCGGGCGACAGCAGTCTCAGAGTTTGATGCAGACATTCTTCAGCTCCGTATAGAACTCCAGCGAATGCACGCCGCCTTCGCGGCCGATGCCCGACTGCTTGGCGCCGCCGAAGGGTGTGCGCAGGTCGCGCAGGAACCAGCTGTTGACCCAGGCGATGCCGACCTGCATGCGCGCGGCCACGCGGTGCGCGCGCGCCACGTCGCGAGTCCAGATGGCGGTGGCCAGGCCGTAGTCGTTGTCGTTGGCGCGGGCCAGCACCTCGTCCTCGGTGTCGAAGGGCGCGACGTGGCAGCAGGGGCCGAAGATCTCTTCCTTGACGACGCGCGCCGTGTCGGGCAGGCCGGTCCAGATGGTGGGCTCGATCCACGCGCCGCCCGCATGCCGCGCGCCCATGTCGGGCACGCCGCCGCCGGTGACCACGGTGGCGCCTTCCTGCCGCGCCAGCGCGTAGTAGGACAGCACCTTGGCCTGGTGCTCCTTGCTGATGAGCGGTCCCATGCCGGTGCCGGCGTCTTCGGGCAGGCCGATCTTCATGGCCTGTGCGCCCTGCTTGAGCGCGGCCACGAAGCGCTCGAACAGCGGGCGCTCCACATAGACGCGCTCGGTGCCCAGGCAGACCTGGCCGCTGTTGACGAAGGCCGAGCGCAGCGTGCCTTCTATGGCGGCGTCGAAGTCGCAGTCGGCGAATACGATGGCGGCGTTCTTGCCGCCCATCTCCAGGCTTACCGGCCGCGCGCCCTTGGCGGCGGCCTTCATGATGGCTTCGCCGGTACGGGTCTCGCCGGTGAAGGTGATCGCGTCCACCTGCGGGTGGGTGGTGACGAACTCGCCGGCCGAGCCGGGGCCGAAGCCGTGCACCACGTTGTAGACGCCGGCCGGAATGCCGGCCTCGTTCATCACTTCGCCCAGCAGCGCGGCGGTCTGCGGCGTTTCTTCAGAGGGCTTGACCACCACCGTGTTGCCGCAGGCCAGCGCCGGGCCGACCTTCCAGGTCATGAGCAGCAGCGGCAGGTTCCACGGGCAGATCACGCCGACCACGCCCACCGGCGCGCGCAGGCCGTAGTTGATGGCGCCCTGGCCGTCGGGCGTGGCCATCTCGAAGAACTCGGTGGGCACGTTCTTCACCACGTCGGCGAAGATCTTGAAGTTGGCCGCGCCGCGCGGTATGTCGATGTGGCGCGCCAGGCTGCGCGGCTTGCCGGTGTCGGCGCACTCCGCGGCCAGGAATTCGTCGAAGCGGCGGTTGATGCCGTCGGCCACGGCGTAGAGTTTTTCCACCCGCTCGGCCACCGCCATGCGGCCCCATGGGCCGGCGAGCGCGGCGCGCGCGGCGGCCACGGCGGCGTCGACCTCGGCGCGGCCGGCCTCGTGCACCTGGGCGATCACCTCGCCCGTGGTCGGGGAATGCTTGGCGAAGCTGTGCCCGGTGGCGATGTAGTCGCCGTTGATGAAGTTCAGGATCTGTTTCATGGTGATTCGTCAGTTGTGATGCCCAGGGCGCGCAGGCCGGCGTGGGCGATGGCCTCGTCCTGCGCCTCGCTGCCGCCGGACACGCCGATGCCGCCGATGCGCGCGCCGTCTTCCTCGATCGGCAGCCCGCCGCCGAAGGCGACGAAGCGCGGGCGCAGCACCAGGCCCTGGCGCACGGCCTCGGAGTGCGCGCCCAGCGCCGCCGGCCACGCGCTGGTGGGCAGGCCGAAGCTCGCGGCGGTGTAGGCCTTGTCGGTGGCGATCTCCACCGAGTGCAGCGGCGCGCCGGCCATGCGCGCGAAGGCCACGGGCAGGCCAGCCGCATCGACCACCGCCACGTTGACCCGCGCACCCAGTTGCGCGGCATGCCGCAGCGCGGCCTCCACGGCGCGCAGGGCGGCGGGCGCGTCGATCACCGCCTGGGCCGCGCTGAGCGCGGTGCTGGTGTGCGGCATGCGCTGCGCCATCAGAACGCCTTCACCAGCGTGAGGCGCAGCAGCGAGCCCTTGGGCTGCGCGCCGGTGCCGGCTTCGGCGCGCAGTTCCTTGTAGAGCGCGCCCTTGAGGAACAGGCCCGCGCCGGGCACCGGGTACACCAGCTCGGCGCCCAGCGCATGGCGCGACGCGCGCTGCGTGCTCGCGCCCGGCCCGCGGTCGTCGCTGGTCTGCCACTGGCTGTAGCCCACCAGCCCGGCCTGCACCGGGCCGAAGGACTTGCCCAGCCCCCATTCGAGCGTGGCCTGCTGGCCCGGGCGAAAGCCGGCATCGGTCTTGCCGTTGCGCTCGAAGCGCATCAGCGCCGATCCCGAGATGGTCTTGGCGCCGTCGAAGTAGTAGGTCATGCCGCCCGTGAGCATGGTGCTGGCAAAGCCCTTGCCCGGCGAGGCGGGCTGGCCGGTGCTGGCCGAATCGAGCCAGACGCCGGCGGCGGCCACCGCATCCCACTGCGGGCCGTGCCAGCCCAGCACCAGCGGGCCGAGGTAGACGTCGCCCACGCCGGAGCGCCTGTCGGCAATGCCGGCCGCGCTCACCGTGAGCGAGGTGCGCAGCACCGGCACGATGGCCTCCATGCCGTAGTCGGCGCCCAGCAGCTTGTAGGGCGTGATCCACGCCAGCCGGTTGGCCAGCGCCGTGACCGTGCCGCGGTTGTCGCCGGGCAGGTTGCTGCGGGTGCCGGGGGCGCGGAACTGGTCGATGTGGTAGTTGACCAGATAGCCCAGGTAGTAGAAGCCCGGCGGCGGCACGCTGGCCGCCTGCAGGCCCTCAACCCCGGGAACGTAGTGGCCGTCGGCCTGGGCCGCGCCCATGGCCAGGGCGCCCAGCAGGGCCAGCGCGGCCGATGCGGTTCGGTTCTTCATCATGGTTTTCTCTTGGCCTGCACCGCGCCGGCTCAGGTGTAGACGTCGGTGAAAGAGGCCACCAGCTCGCCCGTGTGATAGAAGATGCCGCTGCCCAGGTGGTCCTCGCTCCAGGTGGTCACCGGACGGTCGGGCTGCGCCAGGTAGCCCAGGCCGGCGAAGGTCTCGTTGCGGTTGCCGCTGGGGTCGAAGAAATAGATGGTCTCGCCGCGCGTGATGCCGTGGCGCGTGGGCGCCACGTCGATGCGCACCTTGTTCTTGGCCATCACGTCGGCAGCCTTGAGCACGTCGTGCCAGGAGTCGAGGAAGAACGCGATGTGGTGCAGGCCGCTGCGCGGGCCGCCGACGAAGGCGATGTCGTGCGGCGTGCTGGTGCGCGCCATCCAGGTCGCGGCCTGCATGTCGCCCTGCGGGCCGACCAGGATCTGCTCGGTCAGGAAGAAGTCCAGACACTCCTTCATGAAGCGGGTGTTGTCCTGCACCGTGTTGACGCCCGCCTCGGGATTCATCTCGCACATCAGCAGCAGGTGGTCGAGCCAGTGCGCGCCGGCGCCGCGCAGCCCGTCGGGCCAGGGGTCGGGGTTGACCGTGCCCACGTCGGTGCCCACGTACTCCTTGTGCGCGTACAGGCGCATGTCGTGGCCGCTGGGCAGCTTGAACTGCAGCATGCGCCCCACGGCCGGCAGCGTGCCTTCGGCCAGCCAGCGGGTGGGGATGCCCCAGGCTTCTATGCGCGCCTGCAGCGCGTCGAGGTCGGCGTCGTGCTGGACCTTGTAGGCGACGTGGTTCAGGCCGGCCTGGTCCGACGGCGTGAGGATCAGCGAGAACTTGTCCCACTCGTCCCAGCACTTGAGGTACACGTTGCCGGCCTTGTCCTGCATCGTGGTCTTCAGGCCCAGCACGTTCTCGTAGTGCTGCACGGCGGCGGCCATGTCCATCACCTTGAGGCTCGCGTGGCCTATGCGTAGTACGCCCATGTCATGTCTCCTTGGGTTGGGTCGTGGGGGGATGCGCGTGCGCCACCATGGCGCGCGCGCCGGAAAAAGGCTTGCTCAGCCGGCCGGCGACTTCCAGCCGCACCGGCTCGGTGGGTGCGACTCGGCAGGCCAGGGTGTAGCCCCGGGCCTCCTCGTCGGCGCTGACGTGGGCGCGGCTCACCGGGCCGAGGGCGCGCACGCGGCCCTCGACGATGCGCACCTTGCACACGCCGCAGCCGCCGTTGACGCAGCCCACCGGGATGCCGCGCCGGCCCAGGCGCAGCATGCCGCGCAACAGGCTTTCTTCGCCTGCGCAGGCATAGCATTCGCCGGTCTGGGCGATCTGCACCTGCAGCGGGGAGCGGGTATCGACGGCCATGTTCAGACCCGCTTGAACAGAGGACTGCGCGCGCCCTGCGCGTCGGCGGCCGAGAGGAACTTCTCGGTGTAGATGTCGCGCTCGAACAGCCGGCCCCGCATCAGCGTGGCGATGCAGGCCTCCACCATGGGCGGCGGGCCGCACAGGTAGCTCTTGTGGCCGGCGAAGTTGCCGCCGAAGTGCGCCTGCGCCGCCTCGTGCACGAAGCCGCGCGCGCCGTCCCAGCCCGAGCCTTCGGGCTCGGCCGAGAGCGCGGGCAGGTAGGTGAAGTGGGCGTGCTGCCGCGCGAGCGCGCGGAATTCGGCGTCGTAGTACAGCTCCTCGCGCGTGCGCTGGCCGTAGACCAGGGTGATCGGCTCGGCGCAGCCGCCGGCCAGCAGGTCCAGGATCATCGAGCGCGGGCTCGACAGGCCCGAGCCGCCGGCCATGAAGAGCATGGGCAGCCCGGCCGAGCGGCGCACGAAGAAGCGGCCGTAGGGCCCCGCCAGGCGCAGCCGCGCACCCTCCTGCAACTGCTCGTGCAGCCAGGTGGTGCCGGCGCCGCCGGGCAGGTGGCGCACGTTGAGTTCGATGCGCTCGCACGTGCCGTGCGCATCGGGCGCGTTGGCGATCGAGAAGGCGCGGCTCTGGCCCAGGCCCGGGATCTCCAGTTGCACGTACTGCCCGGCCTGGAAGCGAATCGGCTTGTCCAGCCGCAGGTGCAGCGCCTTGATGGTGGGCGTGAGCCGCTCGATGCGCTCCACCGTGGCGGCGAAGTCGCGCACCGGGATGACTTGCGCGTCGGGCTCCTCGTCGATCTCGGCCTCGATGGTGGCGTCGCACAGCAGCGTGGCGCAGCAGGCCAGGGTCTTGCCCTCGTCGCGTTCGAAGTCCATCAGCGCGAACGGGTTGGCCGCGCCGTGGTCCACCTCGCCTTCGCAGACCTGCACCTTGCAGCTTCCGCACAGGCCATGGCCGCAGGCGTGCGGCAGGTAGATGCCCTGGCGCAGCGCGGCGTCGAGCAGGGTCTGGCCCGGCTCCACGGCGATGGCGGTGCCCAGCGGTTCGATGGTGAGCTGGTGACTCATGCCGCGCTTCAGGAGCAGGAGCCGCCAATGCCGGTCAGGCCCGGGGTGCGGAAGCGGATCACGTCCTTGTGCCCCAGGCCGTTGCCCTCCAGCGTGCGGGCCGGGTCGGGCGTCCAGGGCTGGCCGGACTTGAACCACTGCACGGCGGTCCAGTCGATGCGGGCAAAATCCGGGTGCGCGCCGTACACGCCGGGCAGCACGGCCTGCGCCAGCGCGCCAAAGGGCATGTCCGCGGGCAGCGGCAGTGCCACGGGCGAGCAGAACATCAGGTGGTCTTCCCAGCCGACGTAGAGCAGCGGCGCGGGGAAGTTGGCCCGCACGTCCTTGGCGGGGAACTTGTACGGGTGCAGGGTCTTGAGGCTCATGCCCGTTCTCCCGGCTGCGCGGCGGCGGTGCCGGTTTCGGCGGGTGCATCGCCGCGCCAGGCGGCGAAGTTGCGCTGGTCCTCCGAGCCTTCGAAGTCGAAGTTGTCGCGGCCCACCTCCACCCGGTACCAGTCGAGCACGGCCTGCAGCGGGTCGAAGCCTTCGGCCGTCGGGTCCACGCCGGGCTTGAAGCAGTTGCCCTGGTAGATCTGGTGCACCGGCAGCCAGGACTGGACGTATTTCTCGGGCTCGTGGTCGAACACGTCCTTGCAGCCGTCGCTGCAGAAGTGGTACTTGTCGCCCTGGTAGTCGGATTCTCGGTAGCAGATCTTCGTGGGGTCGCCGGGCTCGGTGAAGCCCATGGGAATCTGGCAGGTGGTGCACAGCATGGGCAGGGTCTTGCTGTAGAAGCGCCGGCCTTGCTGCTGCTCCCGGCGGTAGTGCTCCAGGCGGGGGCGGTAGTACCTGTCGAACGTGTCGGGGTACTTTTCCGACAGCCACTGCATCTCTTCCTCCTTGGGCACCCAGGTGTGGAAGGGCGCGGCGGCGGTGTAGTTGTAGAAGATGTTCCAGGCCTGGTGGCTGATGTGGTCCTTGCCTTCGCAGGCCATCTTCCAGCCCTTGGGCTCGCGGATGCCGTAGCGCGCCAGGTCGCGGAACAGGGCGCCGCCGTTTTCCTCGGCGTACATCTCCCAGGCTTCCTTCCAGCTCATCACGCGCCGGGGCAGCATGTAGTCCTGCATCATGGCCACCAGCGTGAGCACGCGGTAGCCGCGCCAGAACCACTTGTCGATCCAGCCCTGCACGATGGGCAGGTTGGCCGGGTCCTGCTCCAGCATGAACTTGATGCATTCGATGCCCAGCGTCATGTGGCGCGACTCGTCGGACTGCGCCGAGAAGCCGAAGGTGACGGTGGACAGGTCGCCGTTGTGCGCCGCGCCCGACATGAAGGGCACGAACAGCAGGTTGGTCAGCACGTATTCGAACGAGAAGCTGACGGCCGTGAGGAACTCGAACGGGCCGGCCGTGAGCGCGTCCTCGAAGAAGGACTTGGGCACCGACAGGTACCAGACGCGGTCGAACCAGTGGCTGGTGTCGTGCATGCCGTTGAAGTACTTGTTGTAGTTCGACAGCGCATGCGTTTCGGTCTGGAAGTGGCGCAGCTCATCGACCGACTGCATCTGAGCGGCCACGCGCGCGCCCGGCCCGGTGAAGTGCCGGCCGACGTGCGCGAAGCCGCGGTGGGCGTAGTACTCCAGCGGCACCACGCCCTGGATGAGGAGCTTGAGCGCGTTGAGGTAGCGCGCGTCGGAGACGCCCAACTGGCCGTTGTTCTGCGCAAAGGCCTCGATCACGGCGTAGAGCTTCTTCTCCTTCTCGCCCTGGTACTTCCAGTAGGCGTCCATGGTGAGGCGGAACGGGTCTTCCCACTTGTCCCAGTCATGGATCCTGATGCCCTCGTAGCGGTCGTAGGGGAAGACCTTGTCCATGGGCTGGTAGGAGGTCTCCCAGCCCAGGCCGCGCGTCATGGCGGCGTAGCGGTCCTTGAGGCCCAGTTTCTTTTTCGTGACGCGGGTGTCCATGCGTGTGTCTCCTGTGATGGGGGTCAGTACTTCCAGCTCAGGGTGAGCTGCTCGTCGTCTTCGTCGACGTGGCCCGAGAGCGTGACGAGGTTGACGTGGATCTGCTGCAGGTCGAACGGGCGTCCGGTCTGCTCCTCGATCGAGGCGCGCAGGATGCTGAGCCGGCCCGGGGCGTCGATCTTCACCAGGCCCGGCGAATGCACGGCCACGGCGGCGGGGTTGTCGGCCAGGATCGCGTCGATCACGGGGCGCGACTCCTCGTTGTCCTGGAAGGCGATGAAGACCTTGGAGACGGTGCTGCTGGGGGTGCTCATGGCATTTCTCCCGCTCACAGGTCCAGCCCGGCCTTGCGGGCGCGCGCGTCGAGCGCCTCGCGCACGGCCTGCAGCGCCGCGGCTCCGGGCTCGCCCAGCGCCAGTTCGGCCAGCGGCGCGAGGGCGGCCTGGGCCCGGCCCGCGTACGCCAGGGTCCAGCCCGAGATGAGGCGGCGGTTGTCGTCGCTCTCGGCGGCGGCCACCTTGACCACGGCATCGACCCAGCGCGCGCTTTCGTCGTGCCACTCGGGCATGAAGGCGGTGAGCATGGCAGCCGCGGTGCCGCCCTGCAGCGCCAGGTGCTCGTCCACGTACTGGCCGTAGACCAGCGGATACAGCAGGCCGTCGATCGCCAGGTTCTGCGCCACGAACAGCTCGAACGGGTCCTGCAGCACCAGCGTGTCTTCCACCAGGCGGCGCAGCGGCTGCCAGCGCGCATCCTGCAGCCAGGCGTTGCGGCCCGCTTCGAGCACGCCGGGCTCTTCCAGCGCCAGGCCCAGGCGCGTGAGGTACTGGGCCACGCCCAGATGGTCCATGGCATGGAACATGGCCGGCGCCGTGAAGGCCGTGCCGTAGCCGCGCGAGCAGACGCTGCAGTTGTTCATGTTGCCGCCCCAGGCCGCGTGGCGCAGCGGCATCAGCACCTCGCAGGCATGGGCGCGCAGCGCGTCGGGCATCTTCTGCACCAGGCCGCGCGACTCGACGAACTGGTAGTTGGCCTCCATCGCGTCCTGCTGGCGCGCGCGGGCCATGGTCCAGGTGGCGTAGTAGAACTGGCGCGGGTCGCGCAGGGCGTACCAGTCGGCCATGCGCACGGCCGTGCGGCGCACGTCGAACAGCTCGAAGTCGGGCTCCCAGGTGGGGCGGTAGTGGAAGTTCGCCGTCGGCTGCACGCCCAGCGTGGCTTCCAGGTAGCGCGAGGCGGGCTTGTCGCCGGTGTAGGCCGCCACGCGGGCGAAGGTCTGGCGCAGCGGCTGGATCGCGCGCACCTGCAGGTCGATGGTCATGGGGCTTTGTCTCCTCGGGGTGAAGGGATGCGGGGTCAGTCGTCGAGCCGGCGCACGCGGTGCGCCGCGCAGAATTCCTCGAAGGCCGGCTCGGGCAGCATCAGGTCCACCGACAGCTCGGGCCATCCGATCGAGAACGCGAACTCGACCAGCCCGTTGCTGCGTCGCCCCAGCAGGCGCACGAAGCGCTGCGACAGGTCGCAGTCGGGGGCTGGGCTGGCGGCGGGGGCGGCGGTGGTGGGCATGGGGGTGTCCTGTTCGGCGGGTGCGCTCCATGTTTTGCACGAGCCATGCCAGTCCAACGCTTTTCACGCCAAAATATCGATAAATTAAGGGTTTGTCCCAGGAAAACCGATGTGCGAACCCGGTTCGGGCGGCCTGTGGATACACCCCTCCCACGCCCCCATCCGCCATTGCTGCGCCGCAAAATGATCATTTGATGAAGCACGGCGCGGGATGGTGCATCAAATCGTGATGTGCCCCGGGTCTGTCCCGATGGAGAGAGAAGTTATATTTATCGATACTTTGCAGATGCGCGCCTCCACCTTGCCCCCGCTGCCATCCGACGCCGATCTGCGCCGGCTGCTGCATTTCTCGCCGGTCGATGGCCGCATCTGGCTGTCTGACCAGCGCATGCTGCTGGTCCACGCGGCGGCCATCCAGGCGCTGCGGCGCGAGCTCATGGGAAGCCTGGGGGCCGCGCACACGCGCCGCCTGCTCATGCGCGCGGGCTATGCCTCGGGCGAGCGCGACGCGCTGCTGGCGCGCCGGGTGCGGCCCGATGCCGCTCTGTTCGATGCCTTCGCCGTGGGGCCGCAGCTGCACATGCTCGAAGGCGCGGTGCGGGTGCAGCCGCGCGTGTTCGAGCACGACGAGGCCGCCGGCCACTTCCACGGCGTCTTCCAGTGGGACCACAGTTGGGAGTCCGAGGTGCACCAGCGCGCCTGGGGGCCGCAGGACGCGCCGGTGTGCTGGATGCTGCTGGGCTACGCCTCGGGCTATACCAGCGCCTTCTTCCGCCGCCCGGCGCTGTACAAGGAGGTGCGGTGCACCGCCTGCGGCGACGCGCACTGCCTGATCGAAGGCCGCTTCGCGCACGAGTGGCCCGACGGCGAGCAACTGGCGCGCGACTACGACCCGGACTCCATGCTCGTGCGCATCGGCGAGCTGCAGTCGCAGGTCGAGGCGCTGCGCACGCAGTTGCAGCCCGCCGACGACAAGGGCCCGCTGCTGGGCTGCTCGCGCGCCTTCAATGACACGGTGGCCTTGCTGCGCAAGGCCGCGCCGACCCAGGTCACGGTGCTGCTCACCGGCGAGACCGGCGTGGGCAAGGAGCGCTTCGCGCGCGCCCTGCACGCGATGGGGCCGCGCGCCGGCAAGGCCTTCGTCGCCGTGAACTGCGCGGCCCTGCCGGCCGAACTGATCGAGAGCGAGCTGTTCGGCGCCGAAAGAGGCGCCTACACCGGCGCCATGGGCGCGCGCGCCGGCCGCTTCGAGCGCGCGCATGGCGGCACGCTGCTGCTCGACGAGCTGGGCGAGCTGCCACTGCCCGCGCAGGCCAAGCTGCTGCGCGTGCTGCAGCAGGGCGAGGTCGAGCGCCTGGGCGGCACCGAACCGCGCAAGGTCGACGTGCGCGTGGTCGCCGCGACCAACGTCGATCTGGAAAAGGCCGTGGAAGAGGGCCGCTTCCGGCGCGACCTGCTGTACCGCCTGAACGTCTACCCGATCCGCATCCCGCCGCTGCGCGAGCGGCCCGAGGACATCGAGCCGCTGGCCCTGCATCTGCTGCAGCGCTATGCGGCGCTGCACGGCAAGCGGGTGGCCGGCTTCACCGACCTGGCCATGGCCGCGATGCGCCAGCACGCCTGGCCCGGCAACGTGCGCGAACTGGAGAACCTGATCGAGCGCGGCGTGATCCTGGCCGCGCAGGACGAGCCGGTGGATGCCGCCATGCTGTTTCCGTCGCCCGACACGCGCTCGGCCCTCACGGTGAACGCCGCCGGCAGCCTGGAGAGCGAGGCCCGCAGCGCCCAGAGCGCGAGCCTGTACGACACCGTGCAGGCCAGCGGCCTGACGCTCGAAGCCCTGGAGGACGTCCTGATCCGCGAAGCCGTGGAGCGCGCAGGCGGCAACCTCGCCGCCGCCGCGCGCGCGCTGGGCCTGACCCGCCCGCAGTTGAGCTACCGCCTGTCGCGCCGGCAGGAGCGCGCGCCGCCCGCAGGCTGAGATCCGGAACGCATGGCCAAACGATCCTTCATTCCTCAGTTCCCCCTGCGCGGCGACGCGGCGCCGGAACACGGCGCAGGCGGCGCGAGCCCGTCGCGCACTCTGATCGAGCAGACCTACGCCACGCTGCGCGACGACATCGTCGAGGGGCGCCTGGCACCCGGCGGCAAGCTGCGCGTGGAGCACCTGCGCACCCAGTACGCGGTGGGCGCCGGCACGCTGCGCGAGGCGCTCACCCGACTGGTGAGCGACGCGCTGGTCACGGCCGAAGGCCAGCGCGGCTTTCGCGTGGCGCCCATCGCCATCGAGGAGCTGGAGGACATCACCCGGCTGCGCGTGCAGATCGAGATCGAGGCGCTGCGCCAGTCGATCCGCGTCGGCGATGCGCAGTGGCGCGCGGCGCTGGCCGGCGCCTACGCGGCGCTTTCGGCCGAGGAGCAGCCCATCGCGCCGCAGCGCCGGCGCCAGTGGGAACTGCTGAACCTGCGCTTCCATGAAACGCTGCTGTCCGGCCACGCCTCGCCCTGGACCTTGCGCGTGCTGCGCCTGCTGTCGCGCCACAGCGAGCGCTACCGCAGCTACGCCATGGGCCTGCCCGGCAGCGTGCGCGACGTGCATGCCGAGCACACCGAGATCTTCGAGCTGGCCATGGCCGGCCAGGACGCGCGCGCCGCGCTCGCGCTGGAGGCCCACATCCGCGCCACGCCCGACCTGCTGATCCGCGCGCTGCGCGAAGGCCGCGCCGTGCTGCCCGGGCATGGCAGCGCCTGAGCGTCAGTGCACGCCGTCGGCCCTCAGGTGAATCACCCGGTCGGCCCGCGCCGCGGCCGTCTCCGAATGGGTCACCAGCACCAGCGCCGCGCCGTGCTGCCGCGTCTGCGCCAGCAGCAGGTCCATCACCTGCGCGGCGGTGCCGGGGTCGAGGTTGCCGGTGGGCTCGTCGGCCAGCAGCAGGCGGGGCTGGTGCACCAGCGCGCGCGCAATCGCCACGCGCTGCAACTGGCCGCCGCTGAGCTGCTGCGGCAGCCGCGCGCCCAGGCCGCGCAGGCCGACGGCGTCCAGCATGGCGGCCACGCGCGCGCCGTCGTGCCGACCCAGCAGCATCAGCGGCAGCGCCACGTTCTGCGCCACGTCCAGGTGCGGCAGCACGTGGAAGGCCTGGAACACGAAGCCGACGTGCCGGCGCCGCCAGAGCGCGCGCTGGGTCTCGTCCAGCGCGGACAGGTCCGCGCCATCCAGCGCCACGCTGCCGGCGTCCCAGGTGTCGAGTGCGGCCAGGCAGTTGAGCAGGGTCGATTTGCCCACGCCCGAGGGCCCGACGATGGCCACGAATTCGCCCGGCGCCACGTCGAAGGAGACGCCGGAGAACACCGGCACCGCCTCGGCGCCGCGGCCATAGTGCTTGGCCAGGTTGCGGATGGCCAGGCCGCTCATGGCGCGCCCACCAGCATGTCGACCCGCCGCAGCACCTGGGCCAGCGCGTCGGGCGCGTCGGCCGCCACGGCGTGGCGCTGCGGCATGCTCCGCAGCCAGGTGATCTGGCGCTTGGCCAACTGGCGCGTGGCGGCAATGCCGCGCTCGCGCAGGCTGTCCATTGGATGGATCCGGTCCAGGCTTTCCCAGGCCTGCCGGTAGCCGACGCAGCGCATGGACGCCAGCGCGGGCGAGAGGTCGCCGCGCGCGCGCAGCCTGCGCACCTCGTCCACGAAGCCCGCGGCCAGCATGGCGTCGAAGCGCTCGGCGATCCGCGCGTGCAGCCAGGCCCGGTCCGTGGGTTCCAAGGAAATAAGGGCTGTAGCCCAGGTAATATCTGGGCTTTTGGCTATATTTTTCGTAGCGCCGTGCAGTTGTGACAGCGGCTGGCCGGTCAGGCGCCAGACCTCCAGCGCGCGCTGGATGCGCTGGCTGTCCTGCGGCGGCAGGCGCGCCGCGGTCACCGGGTCGACGCGGGCCAGCTCCGCGTGCAGCGCGGGCCAGCCGCGCGCGGCGGCCTCGGCCTCGATCGCGGCGCGCACCCTGTCTCTTATACACATCTCCGAGCCCACGAGACCGTACAGGAAATCTCGTATGCCGTCTGCTGCTTGAAAAGTGGGGGGGGGGGGGGGGGGGGGGGGGGGGGGGGGGGGGGGGGGGGGGGGGGGGGGGGGGGGGGGGGGGGGGGGGGGGGGGGGGGGGGGGGGGGGGGGGGGGGGGGGGGGGGGGGG
>NZ_JAELTO010000447.1 GCF_016428875.1 Xylophilus sp. ASV27 | reverse complement strand
CCCCCCCCCCCCCCCCCCCCCCCCCCCCCCCCCCCCCCCCCCCCCCCCCCCCCTTTTCAAGCAGAAGACGGCATACGCGATTTCCTGTACGGTCTCGTGGGCTCGGAGATGTGTATAAGAGACAGGTGCTGGGCTACTCGGTGAACGAGTCGGTGGTCATCTTCGACCGCGTGCGCGAGACCTTCCGCCGCCAGCGCAAGATGGACACCGAGCGCGTGATCAACCACGCCATCACGACCACCATCAGCCGC
>NZ_JAELTO010000446.1 GCF_016428875.1 Xylophilus sp. ASV27 | reverse complement strand
GGCACTGGCCGTGCTGGGCGCGCGCGGGCTGCGGCGGCGGTAGGCGCCCGGCTTGCAGGCACGCCCGCCGGGCTGAGCGGGCGGCGATTTCTGCTTTCACAAAAAGATAGCAGAAGCCCCTGGTAGACAGGGCAATCGCATCTAACCAGAGCCCCCCATCCCCAGAGCCGCTCCCATGCCCATGAGGTGCTCCAGATAGGGCAGGCTCCAGCCAGCGCGCTTGCGCTTGGCCTGCAGCCCGAGCTTCACCG
>NZ_JAELTO010000445.1 GCF_016428875.1 Xylophilus sp. ASV27 | reverse complement strand
CGGTAGTCTTCGAGGACTTGGTCGATGCCCTGCCTGCCGTGGGCGGCAAGCCCGGCAGGCCACGCCGCCGGCCCGGCAAGCTGCATGCGGACAAGGGTTATGACTACCCCCGGTGCCGCGTCCACCTTAATCTTACTGTGTCATAAAAGATGCTTTGCGCTTGCCCTTCCGCAGCATGGGCACTGCCCGAGACGAGCGATCAGTTGGTAGCTCAGTCGATGACGCAGTGTCGTGATCGACGTCGCCACGTG
>NZ_JAELTO010000444.1 GCF_016428875.1 Xylophilus sp. ASV27 | reverse complement strand
AGTTGCAAGGCCTCGATTCGGCAGCCCTGCTTGAGGATCAGGAAGAACAACTCGATCTCCCAGCGCGCCCGGTACCAGTCGATCAGTTGCACCGCCTGCTCCAGCGTATCCACCCTGCGGTTGCTCACGTAGGTGGGGTGCAGGTACATGCCGCGCTGGGCTTCGTAGCTCAGCGGCCCCAGGCCGTGGCTGGCGCGGCCGTTGAAGTCCAGCTCGGTGCTGTCCTGGATGTTGAGCACCACCGCGTGGCT
>NZ_JAELTO010000443.1 GCF_016428875.1 Xylophilus sp. ASV27 | reverse complement strand
GCCCAGCGCGTCCTGCAGCGGCACGGTGACGGCGCGGGCGATCTGGTCGGCCGCGCCGCCGGGCGGGAAGTTGACGATGACCTTGACCTGCTTGTTCGGGTGCGCCTGGGCGAGCGCCGCCAGCGGGCAGGGCAATCGCATCTAAATCCAAGCGAAACTAAAGCGCTGAAACAACCCTTCTAGCGCAGCCCCGATGAACCTACTGCACCACCTGCAGAGCATCTCCGACCCCCGAAGCCACCGCACGCGTC
>NZ_JAELTO010000064.1 GCF_016428875.1 Xylophilus sp. ASV27 | reverse complement strand
CGGCCATGCGCGGGCGTGGGCCAGAAATGGTCGCAATCCGGCTCGCAATCGAGCCGCTGCGGCCTTCCCATCTCGGAGTTCCCGATCAACGCGACCGCGCCTCGCTGAAATCGACCGCTTGTTCAGCTTTGCCTTAAGCGCCGCGGTATCCAGGATCGTATTGCTCGCAAAGGCATCGAGCGCAATGACAGGCTCGGGCGCCATCGGTGGGTGGTCGAGCGTACCCATGCTTGGCTGGCCGCGTTCGGCAAGCTGCGAACCCGCTTCGAGCGCCGCATCGACATTCATGTCGCGCTGCTTTCCCTGGCTTGTTGTGTCATCTGTGCTCGCAACCTCCCTTTGTTTTGTTAGCCGCTCTAATGGCAGGTGCCCACGACACGGTCAATGGAATACCCAGCCTAGAGATCGTGAGAAGTCGCTGAATCGCAAACACTTCGCCGCTCAACTCCGGCGAGAGGGCCAATTCTTCGTAGTTCTCAGGAACGACCAGTTCGAGACCCGCTGTTAAACGCTGCAAATCTCCGAGCGGAGCCAAACCCTCCGAGATTTCCAACGGAAGAGCGAGCGACCCGAAACTTGCATTGCTGACTTGCATGGCTGAAACATATGGTAGTCGAACGCAGGGGCAGCCCAGATCGGCAAGGGTCCATACGAAAGCGCTTTGAGGTCAATACGATTGCGACCGGGAATGCGGCAGATCATCGATCAGTTGGGAGGCAACGGCCTCTTCGGCGATGGCCACCCCATTCGATCGCATCGAATCGACCAGCGCAGTGTCCCAAGATGCGGCGACGCGCATATCTTCCAAGTCCCGCTTCTTGGGCGCGATGGACTTGACTGCCTGGATGTAGTCCTCGGCTCCAAAGCGCCAAGGGCGGGCTTCACAGAGCTTCATGACATTGTTGGCGATGTGAACGCCGGCCCAATCAAAGTCGCCGTGATACAGCAGCTTGGCCCCTGCGTCGAAGAGCTGTTTCAGCAGCACACGCTGTGCGGCCGCAGGCATGCCGTCAGTACATACCAGTGGGGCACAGGCAGCGCCCAGGCGATCCGCTGCAATCGAGACGATGTTGGGGTTCTCGCAGACATAGATGATCTTATTCGCAACATCCCAGTCAGGGGGTGTTCTCAAGAGCCGACGCAGGGAAAGGTAGCCAGGTTCACCTGGCGCGGCCAGTGCGTCTGCGGGAGTGCGGACTGGCAAATTCAGGAACAGGGCAGGGCGGGCCAACTCGTTGACGAGTACGCCCGATCGAGCCCAGATATCTCTCGCCCGCTCGGCTGGTCGACGAGTGCCATCTGCTGCCCCCGTTGTTCCCTCCGAAGGGGGCTGCTCAAGTTCATCGTCGTTGGCACCATGGTGCAATGCTGCCAGCACAACCGTTGCTACTGCTTGACCATTGTCGAGGGCATGGGCATTGCCGAGTGCATCCGCAGCGAGCTGGGCCCGTGTCAAACCCTGGGCTGGCAGGTGTTGCATGACCGTGTGCGCTTGCCGCAGCAGTTGGAGGGCCGTTTGGGGTGCTTGTTTGGACACCCGCTTCAGCAGGCTTACGGCTGGTGCCCCCCGCAACCACCCACACAGCGCAGGATGTAGCCCTTGATCGTCGGTGACGCTGGACCAGCGTGACTGCAGATCGGCCCTGACCTCTGCTCGATTCACGATTGGGCCATCCAGCGTTTCCAAGGCTTCATGAAGCGAGTTCGCCATGCCTGCATCTTGCAAGGCTGCGTCGAACTGAGCAATGTCGATTCGGACAGATTGGGTGGGTCGAGGAGGTAGACCGATGAGCAGCGCCAACGCCTCGTACTCAACGGCGCTCAGCTTGGTCAGTTGGAAGCCCAATATTTCTGGATTGCGTCCATACCGCTCGAAATGCCGCCTCATCCGCCGACGCAACTCAGCAAGCTCGGCGCCCCCGAGCCTTCTGATCAGCCTTGGATCGATATTGGGATCGTTCGCCATGTGGATCACGGTGTGGGAAAGCGACGGTCCGGGTCTTCTTCCCGTCGCTTGGCTCGACCATCCCAGGCCCAACGAGAGACGAAGACAGCATCCACGCCCTCACGGCGTTGGAGCTGGCAGATCGATACGCCTGGCAGTTCTGCATAACAAGCCCATTCGCGCTCACTGGTGATCACGAAATCCAGATCGAACTCGCGTATCAGTCCCATGCAATGTGCTCGGGCCGCGTCGTCGATGCCTGCAAATGCCTCATCGAGCAGCATCAGGCGAGGTGCATGTGGGCTGCCTCCTCGCCCGTAGAAGCTGGAAATGGCCGCAAACAAGGGAACAGTCAGACCGAGTGCGCGTTCCCCGCTGGAGGCTGGGCCAGAGAGCTTGCGCCATTGACCATCCTGATGCCTTTGCACGCTAAACCGATGCCAGCGACGATAGTCCAGGGCCTTTGCCAACTGCTCAACCAGGCTTGAACCTGTGGTGCCGGCGTCTGCTTGCGCGCGCTCCTCCGCGATTTGCTGCTGAAGCATGGCACCCACCACGCTTCGGTCTTCAGCCGACCACATGTCGGCACTTCGGTTGAGCAAGCGTTCGCGGGCGACTTCAAGACCGGTGGGTGCGCCCTGTTCCGGTGTCAGGGGGAGCCACTGCAAACGGTAGCGAACCCCCGTGGACGTGGGGCGTTTGCGGAGCTCTTCGTTGATGGCATCCACCTGCTTGTCGGCCGCGCGCATCAGGCGCTGAATTTCGGCCGCGATTTCAGCTTGCAAGTGGTTCTCCAGAACTTCTCGCTCTTTGGCTGTGAGCAATTCGCTGCGTTGCGCAATCTCGTCGGTCAGTCGATTGGAAAGGGCATCGGGCCGCTCTGGCCTGTTCAGGTAGATGACATGAACAGAGAACCCCCAGTCGTTGGGTTCTGAGGTTGCCTGATGGCCCAGCGAACTGAGTGATCGCTGCAACTCGGTCAGGTCTTCAGCGATCTGTCGTTGAATCCGACCCCATGCTGCCTCATCGTCTGCAATGTGGGCGAGAGCGTGCTCCGCCCGACGAGCGAGGTTCAGAGCCGGGTCAATGGTCCAGGGGATGTTCCCGTCCGGAACCGGAAAGTCTGGAAGAGCGGATGCCAGCAAGCTGCTCTCGGTGAAGCGCTGCAGGCGTTCTATGGCGTGCGCGCGGGTTGCTGCTCGCTCAGCCAGCACGGCGTCGGCGGTGTCTGCTTGGCTTGCCGCCACCGCACGCGTCTCGCTGGCCGTTGTCAATGCAGACTGGGCGGCTTCCCACGCACCATTGGCAATCGATACCTCTGCGGATGCATCTTGCAGCTGTTGACGCAGCGTTTCAACCTTAGCGCCGATCATTCCTTTTAGGACTTCATATCGCGCCGCAGATTCAGCTGCGCGCTCGCTGGCTGTGAAGAACGACGCTTCCCGTTCGCTCAAGGTCTCCACAGCCTCTTTCTCGCGCTCCTGTTGCGTCTGATATTCGGGCCATGCACTGCACCATTCCCGCGTTGCCAGGGCCAGTAGCTGATGTGCGTCGGCAAATCGGTCCAACGCACCGTTGATGGGCGACAAGTCCGCAAGCACCGAGGGCAATTGAAGGTCAGCGGCGTCGCGCTCCAATGCCTCTCGGGCGGCCTGGAGTTCCGCTTCAGCGATTCGGCATTGGGCATCCGCAGCGTCAAGACGCTGTCGAGCCTGGAGAACCTCCCGCTCTGCACTGGCTGCAGCGAGAATCGCCGCGCGCAGCAGTTGGTCGGAGGGCGCATCTTTCCATTCGCGCTCCGCTTCTTGTCCATCCTGCGTGAGGCGCAGGAATTTCTGTTGCAAATCTTCCAGCAGGATGTCGATCTCGCCCAGACGGTCCGCAATCTCTTCGAGGCGGCGTTGTCGTGCGTTCTCTCGGGCTGTATGACCAATGTAGACGGCCTGTGGCTTCTGCCAGGCGCCGGCGAGAGCACCCAAGCGGTGACCACCTTGCTCGCTGACCCACGACTCGCTCTCGCCGAGGTCTTCCGACCCATACGCTACGGTGGCAAGCAAGGACGCGACCAGTTCAGCGGTCACTGCGCTGTCGTCAGGGACATCGGGATGCAGCGCGTTCGCGAGGTTGCGGCCCAAGACCGGTGGGCGACGTGCCCATGTGCTGTCAAGCAACTGAACACCATTGGCGTCGGTCAGTGAGCCGTCGGGCGATAGCCAGGCGTCCAACAGGCCAGAAGCTTCAAGTGCGGCTTCCAATCCCGCACGTTGTTTCGAATCGAGATCAGGCTGAAAGTCCACCAGCCGCCACAACGGTGCCCCTGGACGTCCATCGCGGATACCCGCGGCCCGCATGGCTGGAGGCGTGGGAACCGCATCGTGGCCGGCGAGCAGCCGATCCCTTTCTGTGCTGAGCGTTTTCTGTTCGGATTGAAGGGTGCTCTGCTGGGTGGTCCACGCCGAATGCTGACTGGCTTGGCGGTGGGTCGATTGCCGATACGCCTCGGTCAAGGCCTCGTGAATGGGGTTGGCACCTTCCGGACGCGCAACCCAGTCGACAAGTTGTTCCAGTGGTGCAACTTGGTCAAGGTGCAGGTGGGTCAGGTTCGAGCAATGTGCGTGCCAAGCGTCGATCAGCTCGTTGCCAGCAGTTTCGGTATTCAGGTCGGCCCCGGCCCGTCGCTCAGCCGCTTCTTCCAGATCTGCCTGTCGATCGCGTTGCGAGACCTGCTGATTGACCAGAGCCTGTTGCTTGACATTCACCGTCGTATGTCGCGACTCCAGGTGACGAATGTCCTCCCGGCGTTTGCTGGTGGCATTGCGCAGCAGAGTTGCCGCTTGCGGGATTTCTTCAGGAGCCAGCCGGGGCAGCTCTTCCGGCACGAGGGTGATCAGCAGGTTATCCGTGATCGAGGGAACCGTACCTGCCGTTTCTGCCGCTTCGGTGCAATGAGCTCGTGCTGTCAGGAGCGCGCTCTTGGCCGCTGTTGAGCGCTGGTTTGATTGACGGCTGCGTTCTTCCTCACGGTCCAGGTTTTTCTTTGCATGATTGCGGAGCGCTTCGGCGGCTTCGGACTCGGCCTTCCGTTCTTTGGCATCGGTTTCTGCCTGACTCAGGCGGTTGGCGTCTTGATTGGCCGGATCGCTTTGAAGCGTTTGCAGCCGGGTCCTGGCAGCGGCCAGGAGCTGTTTGGTCTCCATGTGAACGCTTTTGGCCAGATCCTCTGCGTCCTGAGCATCCTTCAAATCCGTATGGGCCTTGTTGCGTCCTTCGCTGGCCTTGTCGAACCCCGTCTGGGCCTGCCTGAGCTCTCGGGTTTGACGTCGTGTCACCGTGCCTGCATACGTGCGGTAGCGTTGTTCGAAGTGTTTGATGGCCCGTTCCAGTGAACGGATGTCCTCCAACTGGATACGATCCTCCTCCAACTGGTTGAGGGCTTCTGCCACGTCACTGAGCAGCTCGATCGGCATGGGCGGTAGCGCCTCGGTCAATGCATGCGACAACCCTGCTTCGTCCGGCTTTTTCGACAGCTGAGGTTGGCGCAACTGGATCAGTGTGTCCATCAGCGCTTCATAGCGCTTGGTCCCTATCTGGAACAAGCGTTCATCGACTGCGCGGCGGTAGCTGTGTGCGTTCTCGAAAATCTTGCCTCGACCTTGTCCTTCAACCGCTTCGCGCAAGCGCTCCCGGGTGAGGACCATCTTCTGCTCATTGGTGAGCCAGATATCCTGGCCAATGCGGGGATCAGCGCCGTTGGGCCCGCCATCAAGGATAAAAAACCAGCTGTCCACCTGTGTTTTCCCCACCGCTGCCGACAGGCCGGCGCCCAGGGTGAGGTAGTGCGAAACACCATCTGCTGTCCGGCGACCAAATTCGATCCAGGTGTAGCCGATGCGTCGCTGATAGGAACTCATCAGCAGGTTCCAGGCCATCTTCTTCCCGTGGTCGCCATCGGGCTCAATGCGTGATGGCCGCAACTGGGCATCGAACAAGAATGGCAAGGTCAGCGATAGCACCTTGGATTTACCTGTTCCGTTGTTGCCTCGCAGGAGCAGATGGCCGTCCCTGAACCAGAATTCCTCGCTGTCGTAGTGAAAGAGTTCGACCAGACCCAGCCTCAGTGGCTGCCAGCGCTCCCGCTGAGGTTCGGGAAGGGCCGGGCGACGCGGCGGTGGTGGGGTGAAGAGGGCGTCGGTCATTCGTCAAACAGCGTATCTGGGCGGCCGGGGCGGGATGTGGGCGGGCGCACCTGGGTTTCTCCGAGCGCAAATCTTGCGATGGCTGGACGGGGATGAATCCAACCTTCCTCGCGATGGACCAGTTGGAGCTTGTAGAGCCTGTCCAGCGCGATGTCGGCCAGTTCTCGTTCCGCGCCGGGCTCCCGTACCGACTGTCGCCAATAGCGGCCATATCGCTCGACGGCGCTACGCAAGAAAGCTGCAACCGCTTCGTCCGTGGTTCCTGCAGATCCGGAATCGAGGCGCAGACGCTGGGCAAGATATTCGGCCACCAGCAGCGTGGCATGCGCTTCGGTGCCTTCTGCTGGCATCGAGACATCGGTCAACTGACCGGACTCGTCGGTCAGCGCCAGCCCTTCGGCACGTTGCTCGGCGGTTAGGGCGGCAGCTTCGCACAGGCGGCTGGCCATGGTGCCTCGCTGATTGATGAAATACGCTTGCACATCCGGATCGAGCGAGGCGGTATAGATCACGGGATCGTCCAACAGGCGCCGAGCAAGGTGATGACGCAAGGTGTCACGTCGCCCTTGTTCGCTCTCGACCTGGTGTTCGACAACCAGAGACTGCAGGCGGTCCTCGAACTCAATGGGTGCATCCTCGGAGCGCCAGGTCGAGGGACCACGCACAGCGGCCAGCATGCCTGCCAGTATTCGCCGTTGCACGTCATACAGCGCGTCGTGCTGGGCTCCATTGCCATCGTGAATAAAGCCTTCTTCTTCGCCGGCAACGCGTTGCAGGACTCCGTACTCCAGCAAGGTTCTGCAGACAGCGACCAGGTCGCGTCGATCTGCGGCAGTACGGAGCGTGAACTCAAAGCCTCGCGATTGCAGCGTGGCTTCTGATGCCCACTGCATCACGCGTTCACCCAGCAGTTGAAGGGTGATCTGCGGATCGGCGCGCTCAAGTACCGCGCAGGCCAGGCAGAGCAACACATAGCGGCGCTTGTCGTACGAGGGAATTCCTCTTGTGTCGTCGCTGAGGTTGGCAGGGCGCTTGAACAGTCGCGCTCCCTCGCGGTCCACGTGCAGTGGCCAGCCGGTTTCCCTGGCGAACCAGTCTCTCAACCGTTCGGCCTGGCGGCGCACTGCAGAAAAGTCCTCGTGTCCTGCCGCCATCAAGGGGTGCATCAACAGTGCACGCAAGCCTCTGCTGAACTCGTCCTGCTGCTGCGCCTTCTGGAGATCCCCAATGCGCTGGTTGTCTTGTCGTGGCGCAACGCGAATGTTCACATCGACTCCTGAGTCAGGGAGATCGTGAGCAGGTGATCCCGGCCAGAGAACACCCCGCTGGAGGTGGAGATGCGGGCACGACTGTCTGCCTCCAGGGGCTCCATCCGTATGTGGAGGAGTCCGTCACCTGTCTGGCGCTCCACAACTTGATCCGGGTGTGCCTGCTCGGCCAGTGCTTCACCGAGAAGGCTGAGGAACAAGCCAAATGCGTGCGTGTCCAGATCGCCCAGTTCAGACAGCTTGATCGGTTGACCGGTGGCCAGACGTTGCCGTGCCGCCTCCACTTGGCGCGATTCTTCCGAGAGCTGTTGTGCCATCAGCGCCCGTTCTTCGCTGCGGTCACGCACCCGGGCCAGCGGGCCGCGGGGCGCTGCTTCCCCGTACTCACGCAGACGCGGGCTGATCTGTAAAGGCGGCGCATCCAGCCAGGAGGTGCTCGCGGGAATGTTGTCTTCAGACTGTGGGTTCAGCGAAAAATGTCGGGCAGGCTGGAGCGCAAATGCAGCCCGCGCAAGGCGGTGCGCCTCGCTCTCGGTTTCGCAAGCCGCAAACCACTGGGCGAGCATCCGAAAGTCCGTCGAACGGTCGCTGCGCCCGCTACGTCGTTCGTTCATGGCCGCGATGGCACCCAGCAACTGGGGGATCGCGGCCCGCGCCCGGGCGCGCAGCAGTTCCGCCTGAGGGGGCTCCGAACCCGTTGACAGGAACCAGCCTTGAAGTCCTTTCCATCGCTCTCGCCAGCCCTGCCAGCGACGCATTTTTTCGTCGATCTGGTCTTGGGTATCACCCGGCGCCGCGTCGGTGGCCTCGCGCTCGGCAATCTGCAGAAAGATGTGATCGATACGGGAGGAGAGGTATTGAATGAGTTGGGCAATGGTCTCCGAACGGCGGACCAGATCGCCCATGAACCGTTCGAGATAGTCGATCAGCCGCCGTTTGTAGGTGACGACGGCATTCGCGTCCGCCTGCTGCAGCTCCAGGCTGCGAGCCACACCGGCCATGAAGGCTTGAGCGTTTTCGGCCAGGTCCTCAAAAACGCGGACTAGATCACGCAACACCTCATGCATCTTGGCAACGTCGGGGCCATCGGGGGACGTGGTGTCGTCAACCAGTTGACGCAACGCCAGAAGGCGGCTGGTGATGTCTTCCAGGGCAACGGTCTGCAGTTCGGCGCGACGGTATAGGGTTTGGTAGAAGACCGCCAGACCGGCTTCCACTGCCTCGCCCCCGTGGGACAGGCGATAGAGAAAGCGGGCACGGTAGAAGTCGTTCAACGACGACACGCGCGCGGTGTCGGGCTGGGATTCAAGGTTGCCCCACTCAGCCAGTTGGGCCAAGGCGCTGCTCACTTCTTCAAGGCGCGGGGGGGAACCGGACCAGTTGGCTTCAGCGAGGACCTCATCCGGCCGCAATTGGAGGCGGTACTGCCGCTTGGCTGCGGCGAATACGTCCATGATGCTGCGGTAGAGCACGGCTTTCTCCGCACTCAGGTGCCGAAACAGTTCTGCTGCCGTGTTTGTTGTCAGCACTGGATGTGCTCCTCCTTCGTTCCCCTTGCTCGGCAAATAGTAACCGGAGTAACGGGATGTCTGGCAGGAGCGGGCCGCCCCCGTTCTGTAAGGGTGTGCAGGGCACGAAGAGATCGGTCTATTCTGGAGGCTTCGTTTCTCGCGACTGGGTCGATGTGCAGTGCCACTCAATCAAGAGCCCCACCGCAGCCGGCGAAGGATGCACAGCGTCGGGCGGCTCGGTGCGAATCTCTCGCTTGGTTGTTGACGGGAGGCTTGGTTATTTTGAAAAAGTTCTGTTGTCGTAGTCGGGCTACGATTAAAAATCACATTTCAAGTTGACTGAAGTTTGAATAAAGTGTTTGAATCGCAGTATGGCTACGACTGGAACGAGCAAGCTAAATGCGCTCTATACCCGCTTGCCGCCGGGGATGCCGCTGACCTCGGAGGACTTGGCGGCGTTGGGCATCTCTGCGGATCTGGCCGTGCACTATGTGCGCGCGGGCTGGCTCATGCGCTTGGCTCGCGGGGTTTTCTGCCGGCCCAACGACACCCTAGGGCTGCATCCGAGCCTGACCCTGCTGCAGCGTCGCCTCAAAGGCTTGCACGTAGGCGGCAAGTCGGCGCTGGACTGGTACGGCGTGCGCCAGTATGTGGCGCAGCAGCCGGTGCTGCAGCTCTATGGCTGGGCGGCCGGGCGCCTGCCCGAATGGTTCACCGAGCGCTTTCCGGCCGAGTACCACCGCAAGCGGCTCTTCGATGAGCAGCCTAGCGCCTTGCTGCACGCCGGGCCGTTCGAGAAGCGTAGCGGAGCGCCGCAGGTATCGGCGCCGGAGCGCGCACTGCTGGAGTTGCTGAGCGACGTAGGCGTCCGCCAGCCGTTGCAGGAGGCGCGCGAGCTCGTGGAAAGTACCTACAGCCTGCGTGTCGAAGTGCTGCGCGAGCTGCTGCAGCGCTGCACGAGCGTCAAGACCGTACGGCTCTGCCTGCAACTCGGCCGCGAGGCATCGCTGCCCTGGGCAGCCAAGCTCGATCCGGCCACGTTACCGACGGGCAGCGACCGGCCCTGGGTGTCCCGATCGGCCGACGGCCTGCTGGTGCTAAAACGATGAATCAGACCTATCTTGATACCGCGCGCCTGCTGACGCAGGTGGCGTCACTGGTATTCGTGGACGACACGTTCGCGCTGAAGGGTGGAACCGCGATCAACCTCTTCGTGCGCGACATGCCGCGCCTGTCGGTGGACCTTGATCTGGTCTTTCCCGACCACACGTTGCCACGTGACGAGGCGCTGGTTCGCATCAATGAGGCCATCCGGCAAGCGGCTGAGCGCTTGAAGAAACATGGCTTGCAGGTACACGCACCGGCGGCAGCAGAGGGGGAGACCAAGCTGTTGGTGCGGCGTGGAACCGTACAGGTCAAGATCGAAGTGAATTTCGTGATGCGGGGCACCGTGCTGCCGGTGCGTCAAGCCTCGCTCACGCCGACCGCGCGTGATGTGCTGATGGCCGACCTGGAGATCCCGGTGGTCTCGCTGGAAGACGTTTACGGCGGCAAGCTGGTGGCGGCGCTGGATCGGCAGCATCCCCGCGACCTGTTCGACGTGATGCAGCTTTTTTCGCACGAAGGCATCACGCCCGGCATCCGGCGCGCCTTCGTCGTGTACCTGGTCAGCAGCAACCGTCCGTTGCACGAGGTGCTGTTCCCTCCGCTGCGGGACATCCAGTACGACTTCACGCACAACTTTCACGGCATGACGGCGGAGCCGGTGCCGTTGGAGGCATTGCTCGCCGCCCGTGAGCGCCTGGTGCGCGAGATCCAGTTAGGACTGGACGAGGAGGAACGGCTTTTTCTGCTATCGATGGTCGCCGGTACACCGGAGTGGGCGCGGCTGGGCATTGATCACTTCGAACATCTGCCGGGCGTGCGATGGAAGCTGCAAAACCTGGCTCAGTTGCGGAAGACCAATGCGAAGAAGTTTGCCGAGCAGGCCGATCTGTTGGCTGCTCGGTTTGCCACCGTCGAGCCAAACGATGATGCTCCACCGGCCTTAAGAGCGGAGTGAGCATGGATGCGCTGCCCGTAATGGCTCCGTAGAACCGCTTTTGGCGTGGGCGGGCGCCTCTACGCGTGGGGTGCCTGGTGTACTCGTTGGGGGCGCAGCGTTGTGGAGCGAAGCAGAGCGAATGAGTTGCAGCTGCGGCCGGCGATGGCTCCATGGTTGGCTCCATGGCGCAACGCCAGCGCAACGCCGTGCCACAGCCTGCGGCGTGTTGCAACCGCTTGAGGCCTCATGATCGACCATATGTGAATCGGGCTCTGGTCCTGTGAAGAAGGCACGCTCTTCTTGGGCGTGCTTTTTTTTCATCTCGCGCCGTTGCGCGCCGTAGCGCCGCGTAACACAAAGCCCTCTTTGCTTGCGCAGCTTTTCCGTGACGATGCGCGCGGCCGTCCATTTCGCTCCCGGTTTGCAGTCCAATCGGAGGGCCATTGCAGGACTGCATGCGTCCTCGCGCCGAAGGAGTGATTTGCGATGTCCCTTTCCCCCCGTTGCCGCCTCGGATTGCTGGCCGCGCCCTTGCTCGCGGCAGCGTGTGCGCCCTTCAAGCCGGCAGAGCCCGATGAGGCGCGCGCAGCGGTTCCGGAGGCCGAACTGCGCAAGACCGACGCGCGCTGGCTCAACCGGGTGCTGTTCTGGGGCGACGATGCCGCGCTGGCGCGGCTGCGGGCGATCGGGCGCGCGCGCTTCCTGGACGAGCAACTGGCCTGGCCGCTGGAGGATCCGCCCGGGCTGGCCGCCGCCATCGCGGTGCTGCCGGTGGCGCAGCAGTCGGCCGAGCAGCGCTACCGCGCGATGCGCGCCGAGCAGCAGCGCATCAACACCCTGCCCGACGAAGACGCCAGGCAGCAGGCGCGCAGCGCCCTCAACCGTGCCGGCAACGAGGCCACCCAGGAGACGGCGGCCCGCCACATGCTGCGCGCCCTGTACTCGCCGGCGCAACTGCGCGAGCAGATGACCTGGTTCTGGATGAACCACTTCAGCGTCTATGCGGGCAAGGGCGCGGTGCGCTGGACATTGGGCGACTACGAGGACAAGGCGGTGCGCCCGCGCGCCTTCGGCCGCTTCCACGACCTGGTGATGGCCACGCTGACCGCGCCGGCCATGCTCGATTTCCTGGACAACGCGCAGAGCGCCGCCGGCCGCATCAACGAGAACTACGCGCGCGAACTGATGGAGCTGCACACCCTGGGCGTATCCGGCGGCCCGAGCGGCTCGCGCTACACCCAGCAGGACGTGCAGGAACTGGCGCGCATCCTCACCGGCGTGGGCATCGACGCCAACGGCCAGCCGCCGCGCCTGCCGCCGCAGCGCCAGGCGCTGTACCTGCATCAGGGCCTGTTCGAATTCAACCCGGCCCGCCACGACTTCGGCGGCAAGACCCTGCTCGGCCAGCGCATCGACGGCGCGGGCTTCGCCGAGGTCGAGCAGGCCGTGGCGCTGCTGGTGCGCCAGCCGGCCACGGCGCGCTTCATCTCGCACAAGCTGGCGGTGTACTTCGTGGCCGACACGCCGCCGCCGGCGCTGGTGGAGCGCATGGCCGCCACCTTCCAGCGCAGCCAGGGCGACATCGCGGCGGTGCTGCGCACCCTGTTCCTGGCGCCGGAGATGCAGGCGGTGCTGGCCGGGGGCAGCCGCAAGTTCAAGGACCCGATGCAGTACGTGACGTCGTCCATGCGCATGGCCTATGCCGAACGGCCCGCGGCCAACATGCGGCCGGTGACCAACTGGCTGGCGCAACTGGGCGAGCCGCTCTACGGTCGCATCACGCCCGACGGCTATCCGCTGGGCGAGGCGGCCTGGGCCAGTTCGGGGCAGATGGTCAAGCGCTTCGAGATCGCCCGGGCCATGGGCACCGGCCAGGCCGCGCTGTATGCCGACGACGCCGGCAAGCCGCTGCGCGCGGGTTTCCCGCTGCTGGCAACGCGCAGCTTCTACGCGCTGGTCGAGCCCACCCTGGGCCCGGCCACGCGCCGCGCGCTGGCCGACGCGGCCTCGCAGCCGGAATGGAATACGGTGTTGCTGTCATCCCCGGAGTGGATGCAGCGTTGAGCCATGCCACAGGTGCGGCACTGTCCGCCCGCAAGGAGTTCTTCATGCAAAGACGACGCCACCTCCAACTGCTGGGCCTTGCGGGCCTGGGGTTGGCCAGCCCCCTGATCCGTTCGCAGGCGCTTGCGCTGCCCGCGACCGGGGCCGACACGCGCTTCCTGCTGGTGTTCCTGCGCGGCGGCTACGACGCGGCCAACGTGCTGGTGCCGAGCGCGAGCGATTTCTACTATGCCGCGCGCCCCACCATCGCCATCCGGCGCCCGGCGGCCGCCGGCGGCCTGCCCGATCCGCAGGCCGCCGTGGCGCTGGAGGGCGAGGGCGCGAGTGGCTGGGGGCTGCACCCCGCCTTGTCCGCCACGCTGATGCCGCTGTGGCAGCAGCGGCAGATCGCCTTCATCCCGTTCGCCGGCACCGAGGACCTGTCGCGCAGCCACTTCGAGACGCAGGACAGCGTCGAGGCCGGCCTGCCGCTGCCCGGCGACCACGCGCAGGCCGGCAACGCCAGCGCCTTGCGCGGCACCGGCTTTCTCAATCGCCTGGCCGGCGCCATGGGCGGGCGGGCGGCGCCGGTGGCCTTCACCGACGGCCTGCCGGCGGTGCTGGCCGGGCCGGCCAGCGTGCCCAACGTGTCGCTCAAGGGCACCGGCCGCACGCCCTTCGACGCACGGCAGAGCCAGCTCTTTGCCGAGATGTACAAGGGCACGCGCTTCGAGTCCGTGATCGCCGAAGGCTTCGAGTTGCGCCAGACCGTGGCGCAGGAGGCCGAGGCCATGCAGAAGCGCGCCGCGGCACTGCACGAAGGCGGCGCCGGCGCGGACATGGCCGCCCCGAGCATGGCCGCGCGCATGCAGGAAATGGACGCCGCCAACCGCCGCTCCCTGAGCGCCAAGGGCTTCGAGCTGGAGGCGCGGCGCATGGCCGGGCTGATGCGCGACCGCTTCAACCTGGGCTTCATCGACGTCGGCGGCTGGGACACGCACGTCAACCAGGGCGGCGCGCAGGGCCAGTTGGCCAACCTGCTGCAGAACCTGGGCGCGGGCATCGCCGGATTCGCCGAGGAAAGCGGGCCGGCCTGGAACAAGACGGTGCTGGTGGTGGTGTCGGAATTCGGCCGCACCTTCCGCGAGAACGGCACGCGCGGCACCGACCATGGCCACGGCACCGTCTACTGGGTGGCCGGCGGCGCGGTGCGCGGCGGCCGCCTGGCGGGCGAGCAGGTGGCGGTGAACGCGGCCACGCTGAACCAGAACCGCGACTTCCCGGTGCTCAACGAATACCGCGCGGTGCTGGGCGGCGTGTTCCGCCGCATCTACGCGCTGGACGACGCCCGGCTGGCCCAGGTGTTTCCGGGCGTGCGGCCGGTGGACATCGGGCTGGTGTAGCGTTTTGCTATAAAAAATATAGCTAAAAGCCCAGGTATTACCTTGGCTTCATCCATTTTTCTATCGAAAAACCGGTGGGGTCAGCCGATATCGAAGTGGTGCATGCCGAAATGGCCGCGCCGCTGGTCGTCGAAGAAATGCCGGAGCGTGTCGCGCACCGTGCGAAAGGCGATCTCGTCCCAGGGAATCTGCGCCTCGGTGAAGAGCCGGGCCTCGATGGTTTCGACGCCGGGCGCGAAGGCGTCCGACAGCAGGCGCGCGCGGTAGAAGAAATGCACCTGCCCGACCTGCTTGACGTTGATCACGCTGAACAGCGCCTGCATCTCGATCCGCGCGCCGGCCTCTTCGTCGGTCTCGCGCGCGGCGCCCTCGGCCGTGGTCTCGTCGAGTTCCATGAAGCCCGCCGGCAGCGTCCACTTGCCCCAGCGCGGCTCGATGTTGCGCTTGCACAGCAGCACGCGCCCGTCCAGGTGCGGCACCGTGCCCACCACGTTCAGCGGGTTCTCGTAGTGCACCGTGTGGCAGAGCGTGCAGACGGCACGCGGCTTGGTGTCGCCGTCGTCGGGCACGCGGTAGACGACGGCGCCGCCGCAGTTGCGGCAGTGCAGGATCGGGGGGCGCCGGAACATCGCGCGGGCGTCAGGCGACCTTCAGGCGCAGCGTGCCGATGCCGGCCACGCCGCCTTCGAGCAGGTCGCCCGGCACCACCGCGCCCACGCCTTCGGGCGTGCCGGAATAGATCAGGTCGCCCGGCTGCAGCTCCCAGGCGGCCGACAGGTGCTCGATGGTCTCGGCGATGCTCCAGATCAGCTTGGCCACCGTGCTGCGCTGGCGGTCGGCGCCGTTGACCTGGAGCCAGATCTCGGCCTTCTCCACGTCGCCTGCCTGTTCCCTGGGCACGATCGGACCGATCGGCGCGCTGTGGTCGAAGCCCTTGCCGATGCTCCAGGGGCGGCCCTGCTTCTTCATCTCGTTCTGCAGGTCGCGGCGCGTCATGTCCAGGCCCACGGCGTAGCCGAACACGTGCGCGAAGGCGTCGGCCGCGGCGATGTTGCGCCCGCCCTTGCCGATGGCCACCACCAGCTCGATCTCGTGGTGGAAGTTCTTCGTCAGGCTGGGGTAGGGCAGGGTGCCGGTCTCGCCCTCGGCCACCACCAGCACCGCATCGGCGGGCTTGAGGAAGAAGAACGGCGGCTCGCGGCCGGTGAAGCCCATTTCCTTGGCGTGGTCCTCGTAGTTGCGGCCCACGCAGTAGATGCGGTGCACCGGAAACTTCTCGGGACGGCCGGCCACCGGAACGGCAACCGGCGCGGGCGGGGTGAAGACGTAGCTCATGAAGGGGTCCTGGAATGGAGGGGACGGAAACGGGGCGGCGCTATGCTTGGCCGCATGAAACTCTACAACTACTTTCGCTCCTCCGCCTCGTTCCGCGTGCGCATCGCGCTGGCGCTCAAGGGGCTTGACTACGAGTACCTGCCGGTGCACCTGGCGCGCAACGAGCACCTCGCGCCCGAGTATGCGGCCAGGTCGCGCGACGGCCTGGTGCCGCTGCTGGAGACCGACACGGGCCTGCGCCTGTCGCAGTCCATGGCCATCATCGAATACCTCGACGAAACCCATCCCCGCCCGGCCCTGCTGCCGGCCGACGCCGCCGGCCGCGCCCAGGTGCGCGCCCTGGCGCAGTCGATCGCCTGCGAGATCCACCCGCTGAACAACCTGCGCGTGCTGCGCTACCTGGTGCGCGACCTCAAGCTCGACGAAGACGCCAAGAACCGCTGGTACCGCCACTGGGTGCGCGAAGGGCTGCTGGCCTTCGAGCGCCAGTTGGCCGCGCGGCCGGCGGACGGGCAGGGCGCCTTCTGCTGGGGCGACGCGCCCACGCTGGCCGACTGCTGTCTGGTGCCGCAGATCTTCAATGCCCAGCGCTTCGACTGCGACCTCTCGGGCCTGCCGCTGACCCTGGCGGTCCATGAGCGCTGCATGGCGCTGCCGGCCTTCCAGCGCGCCCAGCCCTCGGCCTGCCCGGACGCCGAGGCCTGATGCATCCGGACTGGATCGTCCCCGACTGGCCGGCGCCGGCCGGGGTCCGCGCGCTGTGCACCACCCGTGCGGGCGGCGTCTCCGACGGGCCCTGGGCGTCGCTGAACCTGGGCGATCACGTGGGCGATGCGCCCGCCGCCGTGCAGGCCAACCGCGCCCGGCTGGCGCAGGCCACGGTGGCGCAGCCGGTGTTCCTGCGCCAGGTGCACGGCAGCGGCGTGCTCAGCCTGGACGACCCGGCCGTGACACACGGCGCGACGGCCGATGCCTGCGTGGCCACCGCCCCGGGCCGCGCCTGCACCATCATGGTCGCCGACTGTCTGCCCGTGCTGCTGACCGAGCGCGCCGGCCGCGCCGTGGGCGCCGCGCATGCGGGCTGGCGCGGGCTGGCCGGCGGCGTGCTGGAGGCACTTTGCGAGCGATTCAGGGCTGAAGCCCAGGAAGAATCTGGGCTTTATGCTATTGAATTAATAGCATGGCTGGGCCCGTGCATAGGCCCCGACGCATTCGAGGTGGGCAGCGAGGTACGCGCCGCCTTCGTGGCCCGGGATGCCGGCGCCGCCGACTGCTTCAGGCCGGCCGCCGTGGCGGGGCACTGGTGGGCCGACCTGCCCGCCCTGGCGCGGCGCCGGCTGGCCGCGGCCGGCGTGGCATCGGTGCACGGCAATGACGGCAGCGCGGCCTGGTGCACCGTGGGCAATGCCTCACGATTCTTCTCGCACCGGCGCGACGCTCTGCGCCTGGGCAGCAGCGGGCGCATGGCCGCCTGCGTCTGGCGCGTCTGAGGCCGCCCGCGCCGCCGCGGCTTCCTCGGCCTCGCGCTTGCGGATGGCGCGGCGCCGCGCGGGCGCACCCATCAGGTAGACCACGATCGCCATCGGCAGCAGGCCGTACAGCAGGAAGGTGACGATGGCGCCCAGCACCGTGCCGGTGGTGTTGGTGGCCTCGGCCACGGCCATCAGGGTGGCCACGTAGAGCCAGGCGATCACGACGAGGTACATACAATGCTCCAGCGGGTGGCCTGCAATGGGCCATCCCACCCTGTTCGGATAAGAAATTGAGGAGACCGCATGGATTCTGGACCAGCCGCATTCCCCCCCGCAGGCAGCTTCGCACACGACCTGGCCGCGCAATGGCAGCAGTTCTGGCAGTCGGCCCTTCCCGCGGCGGGCCAGCCGGCGCCCATGCCCCAGCTGGACACCGCCAAGGTGCAGGCGCTGCAGCAGGAATACCTGCAGGGCATGGCCGCCCTCTGGTCCGGCGGCACCGGGCTGGAGCCGGCCACGGACCGGCGCTTTGCCGGCGACGCCTGGGCGCGCAACCCGATCGGCAGCATCGCGGCGCGGGCCCACCTGCTGCACAGCAAGGTGCTCGCCGGGCTGGCCGACGCGGTGCAGGCCGATGAGAAGACCCGTGCCCGCATCCGCTTCGCCGTCGACCAATGGGCCGCCGCCGCCGCGCCCAGCAACTTCATCGCCTTCAATGCCGAGGCGCAGCAGAAAGCGCTGGAAACGCAAGGCCAGAGCCTGGCGCAAGGCCTGCACAACCTGGCGCAGGACCTGCGCCAGGGCCATGTCAGCCTGACCGACGAGCGCGTGTTCGAGGTCGGCCGCAACGTCGCCACCACCGAGGGCGCGGTGGTGTTCGAGAACGCGCTGTTCCAGTTGATCGAGTACAGGCCGCTCACGCCCAAGGTGCATGCGCGGCCGCTGCTGCTGGTGCCGCCCTGCATCAACAAGTACTACATCCTGGACCTGCAGCCGGACAACTCGCTGGTCCGCTACGCCGTCGAGCAGGGCCACCGCACCTTCGTCGTCAGCTGGCGCAACCCGGACGAGTCGCTCGCGGAAGCCACCTGGGACGACTACATCGAGCACGCCGTGATCCGCGCCATCGAGGCGGTGCGCGAGATCACCCAGGCGCCCAAGATCAACACCCTGGGCTTCTGCGTCGGCGGCACCATGCTGGGCACCGCGCTGGCGGTGCTGGCCGGGCGCGGCCAGAAGCCCGTGGCCTCGGCCACCTTCCTCACCACCTTCCTCGATTTCAGCGAAACCGGGGTGCTGGACCTGTTCATCGACGAGTCCTTCGTGCGCCTGCGCGAGCTGCAAATGGGCCAGCGCGGCCTGCTCTCCGGGAAGGAGCTGGCCTCCACCTTCAGCTTCCTGCGGCCCAACGAACTGGTCTGGAACTACGTGGTGGGCAACTACCTCAAGGGCGAAACGCCCCCGCCCTTCGACCTGCTGTACTGGAACAGCGACGCCACCAACCTGCCGGGCCCGTTCTATGCCTGGTACCTGCGCAACACCTACCTGGAGAACCGCCTGGTCCAGCCCGGCGCGACCACCGTCTGCGGCGTGCCGGTGGATCTGCGCACGCTCGAGCTGCCGGTCTACGTCTATGGCTCGCGCGAGGACCACATCGTGCCGGTCGGCATGCAGGGCGGCGGCGCCTACGCCTCGACCCAGGTGCTGCCGGGGCCCTGCCGCTTCGTCATGGGCGCCTCGGGCCACATCGCCGGCGTCATCAACCCGCCGGCCAAGAAAAAGCGCAGCCACTGGGTGCGCGAGGACGGCGCGCTGCCGCCCACCCTCGCTGAATGGCAGGCCCAGGCCCAGGAGCGCCCGGGCAGTTGGTGGAGCGACTGGTCCGCCTGGCTCGCCAGCCACGCCGGCCGCATGGTCGCCGCGCCCAAGGATTACGGCAGCGCCGACTACCCGGTGATCGAGCCCGCGCCCGGCCGCTACGTGCGGCAGAAGGCCTGAGTTCCCCCGTTAATTTCCCCCAAGAGAGTCAGCAAGGAGCATTCATGGAAGACATCGTTATCGTTGCCGCCACACGCACGGCCGTGGGCAAGTTCGGCGGCTCGCTCGCCAAGATCCCCGCCACCGAACTCGGCGCGCTGGTGATCAAGGAGGTGCTGGCGCGCAGCGGCCTGGCGGCCGAGCAGGTGGGCGAGGTCATCATGGGCCAGGTGCTGGCCGCCGGTGCCGGCCAGAACCCGGCGCGCCAGGCCTTGCTCAAGGGCGGCCTGCCGCAGGCGGTGCCGGGGCTGACCATCAACGCCGTCTGCGGCTCGGGCCTGAAGGCCGTGATGCTGGCCGCGCAGGCGGTGGCCACGGGCGACAGCGAAATCGTCATCGCCGGCGGCCAGGAGAACATGAGCATGGCGCCGCACGTGCTGCCCAACTCGCGCGACGGCCAGCGCATGGGCGACTGGAAGCTGGTCGACACCATGATCGTGGACGGCCTGTGGGACGTCTACCACCAGTACCACATGGGCATCACCGCCGAGAACGTCGCCAAGCAGTACGGTATCACGCGCGAGCAGCAGGACGCGCTGGCCCTGGCCAGCCAGCAGAAGGCCGCCGCCGCGCAGGACGCGGGGTACTTCAAGGCGGAAATCGTGCCGGTGAGCATTCCGCAGAAGAAGGGCGATCCGCTGGTGTTCGCGGCCGATGAGTTCATCAACCGCAAGACCAATGCGGACGCCCTGGCCGGCCTGCGCCCGGCCTTCGACAAGGCCGGCGGCGTGACCGCGGGCAATGCCTCGGGCATCAACGACGGCGCTGCCGCCGTGATGGTCATGACCGCCAGGAAGGCCGCGGCCCTGGGCCTGAAGCCGCTGGCGCGCATCGCCAGCTACGCCACCACCGGCCTGGACCCGGCCATCATGGGCATGGGCCCGGTGCCGGCCTCCAGGAAGGCGCTGGAGCGCGCCGGCTGGAAGCCGGGCGACCTGGACCTGCTGGAGATCAACGAGGCCTTTGCCGCCCAGGCCTGCGCGGTGCACAAGGAGATGGGCTGGGACACCAGCAAGGTCAACGTCAACGGCGGCGCCATCGCCATCGGTCACCCGATCGGTGCATCGGGCTGCCGCATCCTGGTGACCCTGCTGCACGAAATGCAGCGCCGTGACGCTAAGAAGGGTATTGCCTCGCTGTGCATCGGCGGCGGCATGGGCGTGGCGCTGACGGTCGAGCGCTGAACCTCGCTCCGCGCGACACCAGGAACGCCGCCTGATCCGCGGCGTTTTTTTCGTGGGGAGGCGATCAGCCGGCCGCCAGGGCCGGCATGGCGAGCGCTGCCGTGGATGCGGACCGCCGGGCCGGCTCATCATCGGCCTCGAGCTTGAATTCGCCCACCACCTGCTGCAGCCGGCCGGCCTGCTGGGACAGCGACTTGGCGGCGGCAGCAGCCTCCTCGACCAGCGCCGCGTTCTGCTGGGTGACCGAGTCCATGTGCGTCACGGCCTGGTTCACGTGCTCGATGCCGGTGCTTTGCTCGTTCAGTGCGGCCGATATCTCGGTCAGGATGGCGTTGACCTGCCGTACCGCGCCCATGATTTCGCTCATGGTGTTGCCGGCCTGGCCGACCAGGCGGGCGCCGCTCTCGACCTGGTGGACCGAGTCGTCGATCAGGCCCTTGATCTCCTTGGCGGCGACCGCGCTGCGTTGCGCCAGGCTGCGCACCTCGCTGGCCACCACCGCAAAGCCGCGGCCCTGCTCGCCGGCCCGGGCCGCTTCGACCGCCGCGTTGAGCGCCAGGATGTTGGTCTGGAAGGCGATGCCCTCGATCACCTGGATGATGTCGACGATCTTCTTCGAACTGGTGCTGATCGCGCCCATGGTGTGGACCACTTCGCCCACCACCGCGCCGCCGCGCTCGGCAATGCCCGAGGCGCCGCTGGCCAGCCCGCTGGCCGAGCGCGCGCGCTCGGCGTTCTGCCGCACGGTGACCGTCAGTTGCTCCATGCTGGCGGCGGTCTGCTCCAGGGACGAGACCTGGTCCTCGGTGCGCCGCGACAGGTCGCGGTTGCCTGCGTCGATCTGGCCGGAGGCCGTGGCGATCTGGTCGGTCGACTCCTTGATCCGGCCCACCAGATCGGTCAGCGTGTCTTCCATCGTGCCCAGCGCTCCCAGCAGGCGGCCGAAATCGCCCCCGCGCTCGGTGCTGAACTCCTGGCTCAGGTCGCCGGAGGCGACGGTTTCCGCGATGAGCAGGGCTTCATCCAGCGGGCGGGCAATGCCGCGCATCAGGCCGGCCGCGCAGATGCAGCCCACCAGCAGCGCTGCCAGCCCCAGGCCCAGCATCAGCCAGCGTGCGGAGGACACCTCGCTCTCGGCCTGTGTGCCCAGTGCCTCGACGCGGCGCTTCTCGAGGGCGGCCAGATCCGAGACCTTTGACTCCATGGCTTCCAGCGCGGGCAGGGTTTCACCGGTCCAGACGATGGCGGCCTGTTCACGCTGGTTCTGCCGCAGCAGTTCGGTCGCCTTGCCCAGCGCCGCGGTGTAGGCAACCCGTGCCGAGTGGATGGCCGCGACCAGCGGCCGCTCCTCCGGGGCACCGGCCAGGCGCTCTAGCGACTGCACCGCGGCATCCAGCGCCAGGCCGTCGGCCGCGGCCTTGTGGGCGGCTTCCGCGGCGTGGGCCGGGTCCGTGGCGAACATCAGTTCGATGGTGCGACGTGCGCCGGACTGCACCGACTTGCCGATCGTGGCCACCGCCTCTGCCTTGGCCCAGTCGTCGTTGCCGATCTCGCGCGCCGTGGCACCAAGGCTGCCGACCCGCAAGGTCGCGACGGCGAGCAACGCCAGCAACAGCAGCAGCACGGCGCCGAAGCTCAGCGCGAGGCGTAGTCGGATGGACATGTTTGCGATCGACACGGTATCTGGCCTTCCAAAGAAAAGTCTCTTGCACCGCGCGGGGCCGGCTGGTGTGGGGGGGCGCATTGGCGCGCCGTGCGATGCGGCCAATGCAATGTGGACTGGACGACAGCCTAGCGCACTCTCGAGATCAGGGCGACATCAGTATAAAAATGAAATCCGAGCGGACCGTCCGGGAATCGTCGGTGTTTCCCCTGAGCAGGGGGTATCGTCAATGTTCGATACAGTGTTTGCGGGTAGGCTCTCTACCTACTAATTCAAGAAGGCATTGATGGTTATGAGCAAGCGAGTGGCATATGTGACGGGTGGCATGGGAGGGATCGGTACCGCGATCTGCCAGCGCCTGCATCGGGACGGTTTCACGGTGATTGCTGGCTGCGGTCCCACGCGGGACTTCGACAAATGGCTGGCCGAGCAGAAGGCGCTGGGCTTCACCTTCTACGCGTCGGTGGGCAACGTCGGCGACTGGGATTCCACAGTGGAAGCCTTCGCCAAGGCCAAGGCCGAACACGGCAGCATCGACGTGCTGGTGAACAACGCCGGCATTACCCGGGACCGCATGTTCCTGAAGATGAGCCGCGAGGACTGGGACGCGGTGATAGAGACCAACCTCAACAGCATGTTCAACGTCACCAAGCAGGTGGTGGCCGACATGGTGGAACGGGGCTGGGGGCGCATCGTCAACATCAGCTCGGTCAATGGCATGAAGGGTCAGGTCGGGCAGACCAACTACTCTGCCGCCAAGGCCGGCATGCATGGCTTCTCGATGGCGCTGGCGCAGGAACTGGCCACCAAGGGCGTGACGGTGAACACCGTGAGCCCGGGCTACATCGGCACCGACATGGTCAAGGCGATCCGCCAGGACGTGCTCGACAAGATCGTCGGCACCATTCCGGTGAAGCGGCTGGGCGAGCCCAGCGAGATCGCCTCCATCATCGCCTGGCTGGCGTCGGATGAGGGCGGCTATGCCACCGGTGCCGAGTTCGCGGTCAACGGCGGCCTGCACATGCACTGATGCCGGTGCCTCGCCGGCACCATCGGCGGACATAGATCCAACGGCGCCTTCCAGGCGCCGTTTTGTTTTGTGATCCGGCACGGTTCTCACACGTGCTGCGGTTATAACGGCTGCAATTTCGTCCGCGATGTGTTCGGCGCGCGCCGGCGGGCCGAAGCCCCCTTTCCCATTCCACCTCCAGCCCGGAGAACGTCTTCGATGCCCCACAGTGTCTCGCTCATCAATACCATTGCCGTAGGTCTGGGGCTGGCGCTGGTGTTCGGCTTTCTGGCGGCCAAGGCAAGGCTGCCGGCGCTCGTGGGCTATTTGCTGGCGGGCGTGCTCATCGGGCCGTTCACGCCGGGCTTCGTGGCCGACGGTGAGATTGCCGCCCAGTTGTCGGAGATCGGCGTGATGCTGCTGATGTTCGGGGTGGGGCTGCATTTTTCACTGGACGACCTGCTCTCGGTCCGCCGCATTGCCTTGCCGGGGGCCATCGTGCAGATCGTGGCTGCCACGCTGCTGGGTGTTGGCGTGGCATCGCTCTGGGGCTGGAGCTTCGGGGCGGCACTGGTGTTCGGACTGGCGCTGTCGGTGGCCAGCACCGTGGTGCTGCTGCGGGCCCTGGAGACGCTGGGCATCCTCGACACTTTCACCGGCCGCGTGGCGGTGGGCTGGCTGGTGGTGGAGGACCTGGCGATGGTGCTGGTGCTGGTGCTGCTGCCGCCGCTGGCGGGCTGGCTCGGCGGGAAGGTGGTCGACCCGGCGTCGGCCCACTCCCTGCTGCGCACCCTGGGCGTCACCTTGCTGCAGGTGGGGCTGTTCGTGGCGCTTATGCTGGTGGTGGGGCGGCGTGTCTTCCCCTGGCTGTTGTGGCAGGTCACGCGCACCGGGTCGCGCGAACTGTTCACGCTCTGCGTGGTGGCCGCGGCCGTGAGCATCGCCTTCGCCTCGGCGGCGCTGTTTGGCGTGTCCTTCGCGCTGGGGGCATTCTTTGCCGGCATGGTGATGCGCGAGTCGGAGTTCAGCCATCGCGCCGCGGAAGAGTCACTGCCGCTGCGTGACGCCTTCGCCGTGCTGTTCTTCGTGTCGGTGGGCATGCTGTTCGATCCCATGGTGCTGATCGAGCGGCCGCTGCAGGTGCTGGCCGTGGTGGGCATCATCATCGTCGGCAAGTCGATCGCCGCGGCGGCGCTGGTGCTGGCCTTTCGCTATCCGCTGCATACCGCGCTGACCATCTCGGCCAGCCTGGCGCAGATCGGCGAGTTCTCTTTCATCCTCATCGGCCTGGGTCTGTCGCTGGGACTGCTGCCGCTGGAAGGGCAGAGTCTGGTGCTGGCGGGTGCGCTGATCTCGATCGCCGTCAATCCGCTGGTGTTCAAGGGCATGGAGCCGCTGCGCCGCTGGCTGCTGGAGCGGTCTGCCTACGCCCGGCGTCTGGAGCAGCGTGACGATCCGCTGGCCGAACTGCCCAGCAGCACGCATGAGCGCTACCTGGCGCACCAAGTGGTACTCGTCGGCTACGGGCGCGTGGGGCGGCGCATCGCCGCGGCGCTGACCGAGCAGGAGATGCCCTTCGTAGTGGCCGAGGAAAACCGTGAGCTGGTGGAGAGCCTGCGCGCGCGCGGCATCGCGGCGGTATCGGGCAACGCCATGGATCCGGCGGTACTGATCCAGGCGCACATCGCCCGCGCCCGCATGCTGGTCGTCGCGGTGCCGGATGCGCTGGGGGTGCGGCAGATGATCAGCACCGCGCGCGCGCTCAATCCCAGTATCGAGGTGGTGGTGCGCATGCACAACGAGGAGGAGGCGCGCATGCTGGAGCAGGAGCACGCCGGCACCGTTTTTCTCGGCGAGCAGGAACTGGCTCAGGCCATGGTGCGGCACGTGCTGCAGCGCGCCTCGGCGGCGCGGGTACATGCCTGACGCCGTGTGGGCAAAAGGGCAACGCTGAACAAGTCCCCGGGATGCGCGGCACGATGACGTCCTTGAAGCCTAGCCCCTCCATATAGCCGTAGGCATGTACCGGCCCCGCGCCGCCATAACTGAAGCACACGAAGTCGGTCGGGTTGCAGCCCTTGGCGCTTACGTTGGAGCGCAGGTATTCGCGCAGTTGCAGGTCCAGCAACTCGATCACCCCGGCGGCCGCGTCCTCGACCGTCAGGCCTAGCGGGTCCGCGAGTTGCTGCTTGATGCTCTTGCGGGCGCGGGCGACGTCCAGTTTGATGGCGCCGCCGAGGAAGTTGTCCGGATTGAGATAGCCCAGCACAACGTGGCTGGTGAAATTGCCTTTGGTGATCAGCGCCATGTCGAACGACGTGCCGCCGATGTCAGAACACGCGATTTTCTCGTGGCCCAGCGCCTGGCCGGGCAGCCTGGAGCCGATGACGCCGCCGATCGGCCCGGACAAGATGGTCCGGGCCAGTTCCTTTGCCTTCCAACTGATCGTGCCCCCGTGCGTGGCCATGACGCGCAGATCGAACTTCGCCCCGTGCTTCCTGAAATAGTCGCTGACCTTGCGCAAGGTCTGGCGCGAGGGCTCGGCGGCGTAGGCCTCGAGGATGGCCGTGTTCATCCTGTGGCTTTCCTTGCGCTGCGGGTAGTAGTCCACCGATGCGAGGACGGGCACTTCGCTGCCCAGCCTGGCCAGTTCTTCCAGCGCGATGTCCCGGGCTCGGCGCTCGCTGGCGCCGTTCTTGTGGGATTGCAGCAGTACGATCACCAGGGCCTTGCTGCCGGCGGCGACCAGTTCGCGTACGGCCTGTCGCACTTCGATTTCGCGCAGCGGGATGACGATGTCGCCCTGCACGTCGGTGCGTTCGGTAACGCCACGCGTGCGCGGCAGGGGCACCAGCGGCTCGTCGTAGTGGTGGGTATTCAGGTGGATGCGTTCCTCGAGCGCGTAGCCCAGATAGCTCTGGATGGCGCGGCCCATCGAATGCACGTGCTCGGACCCCTTGTTGACGATCAGACCGACCTCGAGCCCCCTGCGCTGCACCACCCGATTGAGCATCGCGGTGCCGGAGTAAACGCAGGTCAGCAGTTCCAGAAAGACGTCATCGACATCGCGGTTCCAGTGCGCGAGCGCATCTTTCGAAGAGTTGAAAATGGCCAGGGCTTCGTCGGCAGGGTTGCTTTGCGCCTTGCCGACCACAAAGCGGCCATCCTTGCGAACGAAGAAAGGGTCGGTCATCGTGCCGCCGGCATCGATGCCCATCACCTGAGCGGGGGATGGCACTGACATGATGGATCTCCTCAGTGCTGTCCCGCGCGTTTTACGCGGCGGGTGAAGAGGTCCCAGCAAGATGGATGGCAGCCACGTATGCGCGTCGGCAGGATGCGCCGGGTCGGAGCTTTGCCCGGGAAGGCTCTGGCCAGAGGCCGCGATGAGGGCAGGAATGCATTGGCGCGGGCGTTCGAAACCGAGTCGGGCGTACGAATTTCTAACGTCGCATCCCTGGGCCAGCAGTACGGGCGGAAGAAATGCGCCAAGCCAGAGAGGTGAGGGAGAGTGGCGCTTGCTTTGTGGCCCATGCATGGGCCTGTCTCTTATACACATCTGTGAAAAGAGGGGGGGGGGGGGGGGGGGGGGGGGGGGGGGGGGGGGGGGGGGGGGGGGGGGGGGGGGGGGGGGGGGGGGGGGGGGGGGGGGGGGGGGGGGGGGGGGGGGG
>NZ_JAELTO010000442.1 GCF_016428875.1 Xylophilus sp. ASV27 | reverse complement strand
CCCCCCCCCCCCCCCCCCCCCCCCCCCCCCCCCCCCCCCCCCCCCCCCCCCCCCTTTTCAAGCAGAAGACGGCATACGCGATTTCCTGTACGGTCTCGTGGGCTCGGAGATGTGTATAAGAGACAGACCTCCTGCCGCCCGAGTCGGCGCGCTGGGAGTGGCTGGAGGCCACGGTGCGCCAGTTGATGGCGCGCTATGCCTATCGCAACATCCGCACGCCGATCCTGGAGCACACCGACCTGTTCGTGCGCG
>NZ_JAELTO010000063.1 GCF_016428875.1 Xylophilus sp. ASV27 | reverse complement strand
CCCCCCCCCCCCCCCCCCCCCCCCCCCCCCCCCCCCCCCCCCCCCCCCCCCCCCCCCCCCCCCCCCCCCCCCCCCCCCCCCCCCCCCCCCCCCCCCCCCCCCTTTTTCCAGCAGAAGACGGCATACGCGATTTCCTGTACGGTCTCGTGGGCTCGGAGATGTGTATAAGAGACAGGCCAGCACCCGGCGCGGCGCGCCAAAGGCGTGGCGCAGGCGCGGGGCGGCGGCATCGAGCGGCTGGGCGAAGTCGATCAGGGTTTCAATGGTCAAATCGGCCTCTAGCCCAGATAAAATACGGGCTTCTAGCTATTATTAATATAGCAAACTCTCAGGCGGCGCCCAGGCCTGGCACCAGCCCCGTGGTAGGCCGGCCTGCGTTCAGCGCGGCGGTGAAGGCCAGCATGCGCTCGATCGGCTGGCGCGCGCGCGGGATCAGCGCCGGATCGACCTCGATGGCATTGGCCCCGGTCTCCAGCACGCGCGCGACGTCGGCCAGGCCGTTCATGGCCATCCAGGGGCAGTGCGCGCAGCTCTTGCAGGTGGCGCTGTTGCCGGCGGTGGGGGCCTCGATGAAGGTCTTGCCCGGGTTCAGCGCGCGCAGCTTGTGCAGCATGCCGTTGTCGGTGGCGACGATGAAGGTGTCGGCGTCCAGCTCGCGCGCGGCCTTGAGGATGCCGGAGGTGGAGCCGACGGCGTCGGCCAGCGCCACCACCTCGGCCGGCGACTCGGGGTGCACCAGCACCTTGGCGCGCGGATGCTCGCGCTTGAGCGCCTCCAGCTCGAAGGCCTTGAACTCGTCGTGCACGATGCAGGCGCCGTTCCAGAACACCATGTCGGCGCCGGTCTCGCGCTGGATGTAGCCGCCCAGGTGGCGGTCCGGCGCCCACAGGATCTTCTCGCCGCGCGCCTTCAGGTGCCGCACGATCTCCAGCGCGCAGCTTGAGGTGACCAGCCAGTCGGCGCGCGCCTTCACCGCCGCGCTGGTGTTGGCGTAGACGACCACGGTGCGTCCCGGGTGGGCGTCGCAGAAGGCGCTGAAAGCGTCCGCCGGGCAGCCCAGGTCGAGCGAGCAGGTGGCGTCCAGGTCGGGCATGAGCACGGTCTTGCCGGGCGACAGGATCTTGGCGGTCTCGCCCATGAAGCGCACGCCGGAGACGACGAGCGTCTGCGCCGCATGCTCGCGGCCGAAGCGCGCCATCTCCAGCGAGTCGCTCACCAGCCCGCCGGTCTCGTCGGCCAGGTCCTGCAGGTCCGGGTGCACGTAGTAGTGCGACACCATGACCGCGTTGCGCTCCTGCAGCAGGCGCCGGATGCGCGCCTTGAGCGCGGCGCGCTCGGCCTGCGAAGGCTCGGGCGGCACGCGCGCCCAGGCGCGGCGGGTGGCGCAGGCCGGCTGCTCGTACTCGACCTCGATCAGGGCGGCGGCGGCGCTCATCACGGCTCCACCAGGCGCAGCGAGAAGTCGGTCGCCTTGACGTCCTTGGTCAGCGCGCCGATCGAGATGCGGTCCACGCCGGTTTCGGCCAGGGCGCGCACGCCGTCCATGGTGACGCCGCCCGAGATCTCGAGCACGGCGCGGCCGGCGTTCAGGCGCACCGCCTCGCGCAGCGTGGGCAGGTCCATGTTGTCCAGCAGCACCATGCCGGCGCCCGCGGCCAGCGCCTCCTCCAGCTGGGCCAGCGTCTCGACCTCGATCTCGACGAAGCGGGCCGCTGCCGCCGCGCGGGCGGCGGCCTGCAGCGCGGCGCTCACGCCACCGGCCGCGGCGATGTGGTTCTCCTTGATCAGCACCGCGTCGAACAGGCCGATGCGGTGGTTGGTGCCGCCGCCAGTGCGCACCGCGTACTTCTGCGCCAGCCGCAGGCCGGGCAGGGTCTTGCGGGTATCGACGATCACGGCGCGCGTGCCCCGCACCGCCGCCACGTAGGTCGCCGTCTTGGTCGCCACCGCGCTCAGCAACTGCAGGAAGTTGAGCGCGGTGCGCTCCGCGCTCAGCAGCGCGCGGGCATCGCCCTGCAGCTCCAGCACGACCTGGTCGGCGCCGCAGCGCTCGCCCTCCCGCACATGCCAGATAACGCGCGCCTGCGGGTCCAACTGGTGCAGCGTGGCCTCGACCCAGGGGGCGCCGCACAGCACGGCGGATTCGCGCGCCAGCACCCGCGCGCGGGCCGGGCGGCCCGCGGCCACCAGGGCGGCGGTCAGGTCGCCCGGGCCCACGTCCTCCTGCAGCGCACGCGCCGCGTCGGCACGGGCCAGCTCCGTGATGCGCGCCAGCGAGAAATCAAAGCAATTGGTCATGGGCGCGGAGGATAACGGCTGCAGCGCCTGCCCGCTGGCCTGCGTGCTACATTGCGCGCCAATTTGCACCTCGGCCCGCCGCCGGAGCCGTACATCAACACGAGACATCCCCCCATGGCGCATGCTGACTCCGACACCGCCCCGCCGCGCAAGCCGCTGACCCTGCCGCGCCTGCGCGAAATGCGCGAGGCCGGCGAGAAGATCGCCATGCTGACCGCTTACGACGCCACCTTCGCCGCCCAGGCGGACCGCGCCGGCGTGGACTGCCTGCTCGTGGGCGACTCGCTCGGCATGGTCTGCCAGGGCCGCGCCGACACCGTGGGCGTGAGCCTGGAAGCCATGCGCTACCACACCGAAAGCGTGGCGCGCGGCCTGCAGCGGGTGCAGGGGCGCGCCTGGCTGGTGGGCGACCTGCCCTTCGGCAGCTACCAGGCCTCGCGCGAGCAGGCGCTGCACAGCGCCACCGTGCTGATGCAGGCCGGTGCCCACATGGTCAAGCTCGAAGGCGGCGGCTGGACCGCCGACACGGTGCGCTTCCTGACCGAGCGCGGCATCCCGGTCTGCGCCCACCTGGGCCTGACGCCGCAGACCGTGCACGCCCTGGGCGGCTACCGGGTGCAGGGCCGCGGCGACGAAGGCGCGGCGCGGCTGCGCCGCCATGCGCTGGAGCTGCAGGACGCCGGCGCCACCCTGCTGGTGCTGGAGATGGTGCCCGCCGCGCTCGCCGCCGCGCTCACCGCCGAACTGCGGCACTGCGCCACGATCGGCATCGGCGCCGGACGCGGCACCGCGGGCCAGGTGCTGGTGCTGCACGACATGCTGGGGCTGCACCTGGCCCGCGCGCCGCGCTTCGTGCGCGATTTCATGCAAGGCGCCGCCGGCATCGGCCAGGCCATGGCCGCCTACGTGCAGGCGGTGAAGGACGGCAGCTTTCCCGACGACAGCCTGCATGCCTGGTAGGCCCGCTCCGCCGCACCGGCGAGATACGAAGACAACAGAGGAGACACGATGCACATTGCCCGCACCATCGACGACCTGCGCGCCTACCTCGCGCCCTACCGCCAGGCCACGGCCTTCGTGCCCACCATGGGCAACCTGCACGAGGGCCACATCTCGCTGGTGCACCAGGCACGCGCACATGGCGAGGCGGTGGTGGCCAGCATCTTCGTCAACCGGCTGCAGTTCCTGCCGCACGAGGACTTCGACACCTACCCGCGCACCTGGGAAAGCGACTGCGACAAGCTGCGCGCAGCCGGCTGCGACGTGCTGTTCGCCCCGGACGAGCGCGCGCTCTACCCCGAGCCGCAGACCTGCAAGGTGCAGCCCGACCCGGCGCTGGCCGACATCCTCGAAGGGCACTTCCGCCCCGGCTTCTTCACCGGCGTCTGCACCGTCGTCGCCAAGCTGCTGAACTGCGTGCAGCCGCGCACCGCCCTGTTCGGCAAGAAGGACTACCAGCAGGTGATGGTGGTGCGGCACATGGTGCGCCAACTGGCGCTGCCGGTGCACATCCTGGCCTGCGAAACCACGCGCTCCGAGGACGGCCTGGCCCTGTCCTCGCGCAACGGCTACCTGAGCGCCGAGCAGCGCGCCGAGGCGGTGCAGCTCGCCCGCACTCTGCAGGGCATGGCCAAGGCGCTGCGCGGCGGCCACGCCGACATCGCCCACCTGGAGCAGCAGGCCCACGAACAGCTCGGCAGCCGCGGCTGGCAGCCCGACTACCTCACGGTGCGCCGCCGCAGCGACCTGCAGGCCCCCTTGCCGGGCGACCCCCTGGTGGTGCTGGGCGCGGCCCGGCTCGGGACCACGCGGCTGATCGACAACCTGGAGGTCTGAGCCGGCGCATGGCATCAGCCGTGCGCCGCGACTTCCTCGGCCAGCGCATCGACCAGCCACTGCACCTCGGCCACGGCCGGCCGGTGCAGCGGCAGCAGCGCATGGACCTGGAACGGTATGGAGAACGCCAGCGCCCGCACCAGCAACTGCGGCCCCGCGCAGGCGCGCGCGGTCAGCGGATTGACGATGGCCACCCCCAGCCCGTGCTGCACCATGGCGCAGACGGCCACGGCGCTGTGGGTTTCCAGATGCAGGCGGCGCTGCACGCCGGCCTGCTCGAACACCGCGTCGATCTGCCGGCGGTAGGGATCGTCGCACGCCAGGCTGACGAAGGAGACGTCGGCGAAATCGGCCACTTCCAGACGCTCGCGCCGCGCCAGCGCATGGCCTGCGGGCAGCACGGCCACCTCGTCCATGGCCGGCAGCGCCAGCGCGCGCGTGCCCGGCGGCGCCTCGGACAATTCGGCCAGTCCCAGGTCGTGGCGCTGGGCCGACATCCACTCCTGCAGCAGCGGCGCCTCCTGCGTGGCCACGCTGACCGCGACGGGGCCGTGCCGGGCGTGCAGCCGCGCCAGCGCGCCGGGCAGCAGCGCATGGCTGAGCGCGGGCAGGCACAGCACGCCGATGCGGGCCTGGTGCGGCCGGCCCAGGGCCAGCGCATGCTCGACCACGCGCTCCAGCCCCTGCCAGCTGCGCTGCACCTCCTCCCACAGCGACAGCGCGCGCGCCGTGGGGCGCAACCGCCCCTGGGCGCGCTCGAACAGCGCATAGCCCAGCAGGCGCTCCAGCCGCGCCAGCTCACGGCTGATGGTGGGCTGGGAGCTGAGTAGCATCTGCGCCGCCCCGGTGGCACTGCCGCTCTGCATCAGCGCGCGGAACACTTCGAGATGGCGGTGGGAAATGCGGGGCTCTTGCATGGACGAAAGCATATCCAGATCAAATAGCCCACGAACAAACCGGCATTGGACTGAATGCCCTCCCTGGGCCATCATGCGCGGCAACTCCTCCGACAGGCAAAGAATGGCCAATCCCTTCCCGCCCGCCCGCCTCTGGGCGCTGGCCGACCAGTACGGCACGCCGCTGTGGGTCTATGACGCCGCCACCATCCGCGCGCGCATCGCCCAGCTCAGGGCCTTCGACACCATCCGCTTCGCGCAGAAGGCCTGCTCCAACATCCACATCCTGAAGCTCATGCGCGAGCAGGGCGTGAAGGTGGACGCGGTTTCGCGCGGCGAGATCCTGCGCGCGCTCGCGGCCGGCTACTCGGCCGGCCACACCGGCGGCGCGCCCAGCGACATCGTGTTCACGGCCGACGTGATGGACGAGGCCACGCTGGCCTGCGTGGCCGAGCACAAGGTGCCCGTGAACGCCGGCTCCATCGACATGCTGCACCAGCTGGCCCAGGCCTCGCCCGGCCATCCCGTGTGGCTGCGCATCAACCCCGGCTTCGGCCACGGCCACAGCAACAAGACCAACACGGGCGGCGAGCACAGCAAGCACGGCATCTGGCACAGCGACCTGCTGGCGGCGCTGGAGGCCATCCGCGACGGCGGCCTGAAGCTGGCCGGCCTGCACATGCACATCGGCTCGGGCGTGGACTATGGCCATCTGCAGCAGGTCTGCGGCGCCATGGTCGAGCTGGTGCGCGCCACCCGCCAGGCCGGCCATGACCTGCAGGCCATCTCGGCCGGCGGCGGCCTGTCCATTCCCTACCGCGATGGCGACGCCACCATCGACACCGCCCACTACCACGGCCTGTGGGATGCGGCACGCAAGGACGCCGAGGCCATCGTGGGCCATGCGCTGGGCCTGGAGATCGAGCCGGGCCGCTTCCTGGTGGCCGAGTCGGGCGTGCTGCTGGGCCAGGTGCGCGCCACCAAGAACGCGGGCAGCAACCATTTCGTGCTGGTCGATACGGGCTTCAACGAGCTGATGCGCCCTTCCATGTACGGCAGCTGGCACGGCATGGAAGTGCTGCGCCGCGACGGCCAGGCCATGCCCCTGCGCGATGCCGTGGTCGCCGGCCCGCTGTGCGAATCGGGCGACGTGTTCACCCAGGGCGACGGCGGCGTGGTGCTGCCGCGCGCGCTGGCAGGCGCCTCGGTGGGCGACCTGCTGGTCATCCATGACACGGGCGCCTATGGCAGCTCCATGTCCAGCAACTACAACACGCGCCCGCTGGCCGCCGAGGTGCTGGTCGATGGCGACAGCGCCCGCCTGATCCGCCGCCGCCAGGCGGTGGAGGAACTGCTGGCGCTGGAACTGGGGCTCTGAACCCCTGCCCTGCCGGCTTTCCCGCCGCGCCGAGCGGGTGGCCGGCCGGCCCGCGTGATCACTCGCCGCGCGGGTCCCGGCCCATCAGATGCTGCACCGCCTCGGCCGCCTGCAGCCGGCCGTCGAGCAGCGCGACTACCGTCTCGGTGATGGGCATTTCCACGTCCAGCAGCCGTGCGCGCGCCAGCACGGTGCGGGCGCAGTACACGCCCTCGGCCACATGGCCCAGGGAATCGACCGCCTGCTGCAGCGTATGCCCCTCGGCCAGCAGCAGGCCGACGCGGCGGTTGCGGCTCAGGTCGCCGGTCGCGGTCAGCACCAGGTCGCCCAGGCCCGACAGCCCCATGAAGGTTTCGGCGCGCGCCCCCAACGCCAGGCCCAGGCGCGACATCTCGGCCAGTCCGCGCGTGACCAGCGCCGCGCGCGCGTTCAGGCCCAGCCGGAGGCCGTCGCACAGGCCGGTGGCAATCGCCATCACGTTCTTCACCGCGCCGCCGACCTCCACGCCGAGCACGTCGTCATTCGCATAGACCCGCAACGCCGGGCCATGGAAGGCCGCCACCAGCGCCGCACGTACCGACGCGTGGGCGCTTGCGGCCACCAGCGCCGTCGGCCGGCCATGCGCCACCTCCTGCGCGAAGCTCGGTCCGCTCAGCGTGCCCGCGGCGAGCGCAGGTGCCACCTGGGCGCAGACCTCGTGCGGCAGCAGGCCGTAGGCCCCGTCGCCGGCGACCGCCTCGAAACCCTTGCACAGCCAGGCCACGGGCACGCCCAGGCCCGCCAGTTGCGCCAGCACGCCGCGCAGCGCGGCGATCGGGGTGGCGACGATGACAAGCTCTGCCCCGGGCAGCAGCGCCTCCAGAGGGCCGGAGGCAATCGACAGCGCCGGCGGCAGCGTGGCGCCCGGCAGGTAGCGCGCGTTCTCCCGCGCCTGCGCCAGCGCCGCCGCCTGCACCGCATCGCGCGCCCACAACTGCACCGCGTGTGCGCCCGCGCCGGCTGCGGCGATCGCCATGGCGGTGCCCCAGGCACCGGCGCCTAGTACTACTATTTCCATAGCAAAAAGCCGTTGCAGGGCAACGGCTTGAGGGCTGAAAAGCTAGAAAATCACTGTGGCAGGCCTTGCGGCGCCTGGCCGGCAGCCTGCGCCTGCTGCTGCTCGTACATGGCCTGGAAGTTGATCTCTGCCAGGTGCACCGGCGGGAAGCCGCCGCGCTGGATGATATCGGCCACGTTGCCGCGCAGGTAGGGATAGACGATCTGCGGGCAGGCGATGCCCAGGATCTGGCCGACCTGCTCTTCCGGCAGGTTGCGCACTTCGAAGATGCCGGCCTGCTTGGCTTCGACCAGGAACACGGTCTTGTCCTTGACCTTGGTCTGCACCGTGGCCGTCACCGACACCTCGAAGATGCCTTCGGCCACCGACTGCGCGTCCACGCCCAACTGGATGTCCACGCTGGGCTGCTCCTGCTCCAGCAGGATGGCGGGCGAGTTGGGCTGCTCGAGCGACACGTCCTTGAGGTAGACGCGCTGGATTTGGAACACGGGATCTTGCTGGTCGGCCATGGTATGCAGTAGGTTCTTGGTGTCAAAAAAAGAAGCCTGCCGCGGAGAGTCCCGCAGCAGGCGCTCGGCACGCATTATCCCCGAGCCCGCTCAGCGCGGGTGCTTCTCAGGCAGATGCGCCGTGCAGCAGCGGCACCAGGCCGCCGCGGCTTTCCAGCTCCATCAGGTCGTCGCAGCCGCCGACATGGGTGTCGCCCACGTAGATCTGCGGGACCGTGCGGCGCCCGGTACGCTCCATCATGGCGGTGCGCGCGGCCGGATCGGCATCGACGCGGATCTCCTCGATCGCCTCGACGCCCTTGGACTTGAGGATCTGCTTGGCGCGAATGCAGTACGGGCAGACGGCCGTGGTGTACATGGTGACGGGTTGCATAGGCATGAGTGGGAGGTTCGACGGGATAAGGGTTATCCCTTGTCGACCGGAAGATTAGCCTCTTTCCACGCCTTGAGCCCGCCGGCCAGCACTTGGGCCTGCTCGTAGCCGAGTTTCTTCACGATGGGCAGCGCCCGGCCGGCGCGGCCACCGCTGGGGCAGACCAGGATCACCGGCACCGCCTTGTTCTTTACGACGGCGGGTAGCCGCGCCTCCAGTTCGCCCAGCGGCACGTTCTTGGCGCCGCCGGCATGCTGCTGGGCGAACTCCTCCGTCTCGCTGACGTCGATCAGCACGGCCTTCTCGCGGTTGATGAGCTGCACCGCCCGCGCCGGCGTCAGCGCACCGCTGGTGGCGCCCTTGATCAGCGGCCAGACGAGCATGGCGCCGGAGGCGATGGCGATGAGGAAGAGCGACCAGTTCTCGATGATGAAATTCACGGGGATCCTTGGGGGGCAGGGCCTGGGCTAGGCCGGTAGAGAGGCAAAACCCGGCAATTTTAGAATGGCGGGCCCGCGCTCTTTTTTCCAGACCCGCCACGAAAGGCCTTCCCTTGCACAAGCTCGTCCTGATTCGCCATGGCGAATCCACCTGGAACCTCGAAAACCGCTTCACCGGCTGGACCGACGTCGACCTGACCGCCACCGGCGTCGAGCAGGCCAAGGCCGCCGGGCGCCTGCTGCGCGACGAGGGCTACGACTTCGACGTCGCCTACACCAGCGTGCTCAAGCGCGCCACGCGCACGCTCTGGCACACGCTCGACGAAATGGACCGCACCTGGCTGCCGGTGGTGCACAGCTGGCGCCTGAACGAGCGCCACTACGGCGCCCTGCAAGGCCTCAACAAGGCCGACATGGCCAAGCAGTATGGCGACGCCCAGGTGCTGGTATGGCGCCGCAGCTACGACACCCCGCCGCCGCCGCTCGACACAAACGACCCGCGCGGCGAGCGCGGTGACCGCCGCTACGCCAAGCTCCAGCCCGGCGAACTGCCGCTCACCGAATGCCTGAAGGACACCGTCGCCCGCGTGCTGCCCTTCTGGAACGAGGCGATGGCGCCGGCCATCCGCGCCGGCAAGCGCGTGGTGGTCGCGGCGCACGGCAACTCGATCCGTGCGCTGGTGAAGTACCTGGACAACGTCTCTGAAAACGACATCGTCGGCCTGAACATCCCCAACGGCATCCCGCTGGTGTACGAGCTGGACGCCGATCTCAGGCCCTTGCGCCACTACTATCTGGGCGACGCAGAGGCCGCCGCCAAGGCCGCGGCGGCGGTCGCGGCCCAAGGCAAGGCTTGACGCATGCAAACGGCGCACCAGGCTTGCCCCGGCGCGCCACTCGACCACCGGGGAACCCTTTGGGCCTCACCACTTCCAAGGTGTATATTGCAGCGGCTTAATAGAGGTTGTATGGGCCATAAACTCCGAATCGCAGGCTGGATTTCCGTGGGCGTCGTCGCCGGTGCGCTGACCACGGTCTCCTTGCAGACCATGGCGCGCGGAGCCATGAGCCCGCTGCCGCTCGAAGAGCTGCAGCAACTCGCCGCCGTCTACGGCATGATCAAGACCGACTATGTCGAGCCGGTGGACGACAAGAAGCTCATCACCGATGCCATCTCCGGCATGGTGTCCAGCCTCGATCCCCATTCGCAGTATTTCGACAAGAAGAGCTTCAAGGAATTCCGCGAAGGCACCAGCGGCCGCTTCGTAGGCGTTGGCATAGAGATCTCGCAGGAAGACGGCCTGATCAAGGTGGTTTCGCCCATCGAGGGCTCGCCCGCCTTCCGCGCCGGCATAAAGTCCAACGACCTCATCACCAAGATCGACGACACCGCCGTCAAGGGCTTGGCCATGAACGACGCTGTCAAGCGCATGCGCGGCGAGCCCGGCACCCAGGTCACCCTGACGCTGTTCCGCAAGGACGAATCGCGCACCTTCCCCGTCACCATCACCCGCGAGGAGATCCGGACCCAGTCGGTGCGCGGCAAGATCGTCGAGCCCGGTTACGCCTGGCTGCGCCTGTCGCAGTTCCAGGAACGCACGGTGGACGATTTCGTCGCCAAGGTCGATGAACTGTACAAGCAGAATCCGGACATCAAGGGCCTCGTCCTCGACCTGCGCAATGACCCGGGCGGCCTGCTCGACGCGGCCGTGGCAGTCTCCGCGGCCTTCCTGCCGGCCGGCGTCACCGTGGTCACGACCGACGGCCAGCTGGCCGAGAGCAAGGCCACCTACAAGGCCGAACCGGCGGACTACCTGCGTCGCCCCGGCAGCGCCGATCCGCTGCGCCGCCTGCCGGCCGCGCTCAAGACCGTGCCCATGGTGGTGCTGGTCAACGAGGGCTCGGCCTCGGCCAGCGAGATCGTCGCCGGCGCCCTCAAGGACCACAAGCGCGCGACCATCATGGGCAGCCAGACCTTCGGCAAGGGCTCGGTGCAGACCGTGCGCCCGCTGGGCCCGGACACCGGCTTGAAGATCACCACGGCGCGCTACTACACGCCCAGCGGCAAGTCGATCCAGGCGACCGGCATCGTGCCCGACGTCATGGTCGACGAAACCCAGGACGGCAACCTTTTTGCCGCCCTGCGCACACGCGAGGCCGATCTGGAGAAGCATCTCAACAGCGGCCAGGGCGAGGAAAAGAAGGACGAAGTCCGCGAGCGCGCCCGCCAGGAAGCCATCAAGAAGCTCGAGGCCGATGGCAACAAGCCAACGCCCCGCGCACCGGAGTTCGGCTCGGACAAGGACTTCCAGCTGGCACAGGCGATCAACCGCCTCAAGGGCCAGCCGGTGCTGGTCAGCAAGACCCAGGTCGAACGCTCCGAGGAAAAGAAGGAAAACTGAACGGCGCGCACGCGCGTCAGCGCCCCGCCGGTACGCCGCGCGGGGCTTTTTTTCGCATGGACGACCACGAACTTCTCCGCTATTCCCGCCACATCCTGCTCAACGAGATCGGCATCGAGGGCCAGCAGCGCCTGGGCAGCTCCCATGTCCTGGTGGTCGGCCTGGGTGGGCTGGGCTGCGCCGCCGCGCTGTACCTGGGCGCCGCGGGCGTAGGACGCCTCACGCTGGTCGACCATGACCGCGTAGACCTCACCAACCTGCAGCGGCAGATAGCGCACAGCACCGAGCGCATCGGCTGGCACAAGGTCGAGTCGGCGGCGGCGTCGATCAGGGCACTCAATCCGCTGGTGCGGCTGCGGCTGCAGACGGAGCAGGCCGATGCGGCGTCCTTGGACCGACTGCTGCCACCGGCAGACCTGGCACTGGACTGCACCGATGGCTTTGCCATCCGCCAGCTAATCAATGCCGCCTGCGTGCGCCACGGCCGTCCGCTGGTATCGGGCGCCGCCCTGCGCTTCGACGGGCAGCTCAGCGTCTACGACGTACGCAAGGCGGATTCGCCATGCTATGCCTGCGTCTTCCCGCCACTATCGCAGGTGGAGGAAACCGCCTGCTCGACCATGGGGGTCTTCGCGCCCCTGGTCGGCCTCATCGGCGCCGCACAGGCCGCCGATGCCCTGACCGTGCTGCTGGGGCGCGGCCAGCCGCTGCTGCGGCGCCTGCGCATGCTGGATGCGCGCCGCATGGAATGGAGCGAAGTCCGGGTAGCGCGCAACCCGGCGTGCCCGGTCTGCAGCCCACGGAGCCGGCCTTAGGAGCCGGCGATGGGCCCGGAGCGGATGACCCTGCTGGTGTCGAAGCCCAGGGCCGCCGCGCGTGCCAGCCACGCGTCCACCTCGGGATCGGGCAGGGATGGCCTGCGCGCCAGCAGCCATAGGTAGTTTCGGTCGGCGGTGCCCACCAGCGAAATCGAATAATCGTCATCGAGCGCCAGCACTGAGTAGTCGCCCCAGACTGCGGGCAGCCACGCCATCCAGGCCGGCGCGAAGCGGACCTCCAGACGCCCGGCGTCATCCGCTTCACCTTCGCGCGGCGGGACACGGCGCGCCACGCCGCGCGCTTCTTCGAGTGAACCATCCAACTGGCGGCAGCGGTTGACCACGGAAACGCCACCCTCGGGCCTCGGTTGGTACTCGGCCGTGACGTCTTCCACGCACTTGCGCTGAAAGGAATTCGGCAGGCGGGCGATCTCATGCCACAGGCCACCGTAGCGCAGCAGATCCAGATGCGGGACCACCGGCAATGTCCCCGAAAGCGCATTCGTTCCCTGCGCCCGGGCATCCCGCAAGACTCCCATGGAAAGCAGGCCTGCGGCTAACAGTGCGGCGAGCATGCGTGGCAACGGTCGATATGGCAAGAATGAGGAGTACATCGGAGTTCCGGAGTGCTGGAGACGTAGTGTGACGGCAGACCGCCATGCGCGAGTCACCTGCCGCCCTTCCAGGTCGTCGGCATAGGCCTGAAGCGGGCCAGGCGGCCAGTCCAACGCCGCCCCAAACCCGCCGCGCCGTGTAGGACAACCCGCACACGTAACGTGTGCCGGCAATGGCAGAATGCTTTGCCTGCGCGCCCTACATTCGCAACGAGCGTTGCCAGGCGTGTCTTTGACCCGTTGGATGCATTGGACCAACGCCTATGGACATGACCCCGGGAATCAGAACTTTCATCGTCGAAGACAACGCCACCATCCGCGAGAATCTGATCGACACTCTGGAAGAGCTGGCGCAGATCAGGATGGTAGGCGTAGCGGAGGGCGAGCGCGAAAGTTGCAGTTGGCTGGCCGCCCATGCCCACCGATGGGACCTGGCGATTGTGGACCTGTTCCTCAAGCAAGGCAGCGGGCTGGGCGTTCTATCCGCCTGCAAGGAGCGGCTACCGCACCAGCGGGTGGTCGTGCTCAGCAACTATGCCACGCCTGATGTCCGCACCCGCTGCCTGAAATTGGGCGCCGACGCGGTGTTCGACAAATCCAACGACATCGACGCACTGCTGGACTATTGCATCGCGTATGCACGCCAGACGCCGTGGACCACGGCAGACCTCGATCCTTCCGCGCTGTCGGCCTGACGCAGACCTCAGCCACCTAGTCAATCAGCTTGTTCTTCAGCGCGTAGTAGGTCAGATCGCTGTTGGAGGCAAGGTTCATCTTCTCCATCAGGCGGGTGCGGTAGGTACTCACCGTCTTGACGCTCAGTGACAGCGATTTCGCGATGTCCCCCGCGGTCTCGCCCTTGGCCAGCTTGAGGAACACCTGGAATTCACGCTCGGACAGGAGTTCGTGTGCTGGGGCGTCGTCTTTGCGGTTGAGCTGCTGCGCCAGCAGGTCGGCCACGGCCGGGGTGATGTAGCGGCGCCCCAGAGAGATAGTACGGATCGCGTTGACGATCTCCATGGGCTCGCATTCCTTGTTGAGGTAGCCGCTCGCCCCCTGCCGGATCAGGTTCATGGCGTAATGCTCCTCGGGATAGCCGCTGAGAATCAGAATGCCGACGTCCGGAGCCTTGGCCCGGATCATGCCCAGCGCGTCCAGGCCGGTCTGCCCGGGCATGGAAAGGTCCATCACCAGCACGTCGATCTCGACATTGCGGACCAGATCGATGGCCTCCCGGCCATTGGCAGCCTCGCCCACCACACGCAGGTCGACGTGGTCCGAGAAGAATTGCCTGAGTCCGGACCGCACGATGGCATGGTCATCCACAATTCCGATTTTGATCATTTCCGGTCTTTCTGCGGGCAGCACCATGGGCGGGGGCACAATGCCCCCTGGCCGCTGCCTGGCGGTATGCCTGTGTTCAGTAGCGCTATCAATTATTGACGATTAATCCTCCCGTCCAGAGAATTGCATGCGAAGGTTCATGGTTCCGCGCTTCATGGTCAGCCTGCTGATGGCGGTACTGGCTGCAGCCATGCTGGTCGGCATCAACGAAACCGGTTACATCCGTTCGAATGCGGCCTTGCAGGAGATCGCGCAGTCGCAGCGCATCCGCACGGCGCTGACGCGCCTGTTGCAGCAGGTGCTGGACGGCGAGGCCAGCCAGCGCGGCTACCTGCTGTCAGGCGACGAACGCTACCTTGAACCCTACAACACCGCGGTCAAGGAAGTCGACCACAGCCTGGAAGAACTGCGCGGCTACTACGCCAGTTCTCCCGAGCTGACCGCGAGCCTGGGTGTGCTGAGCCGCCAGGTATCGCGCAAGCTCGCGGAGATGGATCTCAGCGTGCGCCTGCGCAAGCAAGGCAACGAGGATGCCTGGCGTTTCGTGCTCATGACGGACGTGGGCCGTGAGCACATGGAAGCGATCCGCACGCAGACTCTCCAATTGATCGCGGCCAGTTCGAGCGCGGTGGACACCGGGCAGGCACAGATCGTGCGCTCGCTGCAGCTCTCGCGCATCGGCATCGCCGCCGTCACGCTGGTGGGTCTGATCGCCTTCTACATGTACCTGCGCCAGAGCAGCGCACTGAAGCAGGCGGACAGGCGGCAGCAGGAGGTGCTGGAGCGCGAGCGCGACCGGCTCGGCGACCAGGTGCGCGAGCGCACGGCATCGCTGGCGCAACTGGCAACCCACCTGCAGGAGGTGCGCGAGGAGGAACGCGGCCACCTGGCGCGGGAACTGCACGACGAACTGGGTTCACTGCTGACCGCCGCCAAGCTCGACGTGGCGCGGCTGAAGTCCCGCATGGGCACCGAGTCGCCGGAAACGGCGGCGCGCCTGCAGCACCTGACCGACACGCTCAACAGCGGCATTGCCCTGAAACGCCGCATCATCGAAGACCTGCGGCCTTCCTCACTCTCCAACCTGGGCCTGGTGGCCGCGCTGGAGATACTGGCGCGCGAAATGGGCGAGCGCCTGGGCTTCTCGATCATGACCAACCTGGAGATGACGGAACTCGACGACTCAGCGCAGCTCACCATCTACCGGCTGGTGCAGGAATCCTTGACGAACATCGGAAAGTACGCACAGGCGCGCCAGGTCGTCGTGACCCTGCACAGCTATGCCAGCCATGTCGAAGTCGAGGTGCGCGACGATGGCGTGGGATTCGACAAGGACCGCATTACGCCTTCCACTCATGGACTCACCGGCATGCGCCACCGGGTGGAAGCAGCAGGAGGAAAACTGACCATCACCTCGACTCCGGGCAAAGGTACGGTGATCGCCGCATCATTGCCACGCTCCCACTGAAGAACACCGCTGGCGGCTCTGTCAGCGGGCTCCTACGACCCTCGGCCACGGATACTGACAGGGCGTCGGGTGCGCTGCTGATCACTCCCAATGCCGCTTCTGTCTACGCTATCCTCAAGACGACTCAGCAGAATCGTCTGCTGTGTTTTCAACGGAAGGAATGGATCATGCTGCATTACACCGTGGTTTTTCTCGTCATTGCTCTGATCGCTGCCGTATTCGGCTTCGGGGGCATTGCCGCAGGCGCCGTCGGGATCGCGAAGATCCTGTTTTTCATCTTTGCCGTTCTGACCATCATCAGCTTCGTGATCGGCCGCAGCCGCGGTCGCTGAAGCAGCGTCTCGCTTGGCGGCTCCCACCCCGCCCTTTCCGTTTTCTTTTTTTATTCCAAGCATCAAGGAGTCACCATGACCAGCAGCACCAGCAAAGCCGCCCACACCGCCCGCAACGTTTCCGACGACGTCCTGCACAGCGCGGAGAAGGCCGTGGACTCCACGCGGGATTTTGCCAACGACGCCCTGGACAAGGCTGGCAATAAGGTGCGCGAAATGCGCAGCAACGTAGACCCGCTGGTTGACCAGATCACGGCCAAGGCGCAGGAGCTGGCCCACCGCGGGATCGAACTCGCCAGCGACGCGAAATACCGCGCCCAGGAAAAACTCTCCCGCTACACCGATGCCACCGGCCGCTACGTGGCGGAGCAACCCATGCGCTCGGTGCTGATCGCGGCTGCCGCAGGCGCGGCCATCGCCGCGGTCATTCTGATCGCGACCCGCAACACCAACCGCAACCGCTATTGAGCATTGCCCCCTGACTCGCACCTCCACTCCGCCTGACCATCGTCTGCCGCCGCCAACATGCTTCACCCCATCTTCACCATCCTGATCCGCAAGCCTGAATTGGTGGTGGAGCATCTGGCGGGGTATGCCGCGCTGGCGCATGAGGAAATCAGTTCCTTCGGTACGGAGCTGGTACTCAAAGCCGTGGCGTGGGGTGTAGCCGTGGTCATGGGCTCGGTTTTCGTGACGCTCACCGGGGCGGCGGTGATGCTGGGCTTCGTCAACAGTTTCCACTGGGCCCTCATCGCCGTGCCGGCCGTGGCGCTGCTAACTGCCGTGGGAGCCGTCGTCTATGCGCGCACGCCCATTTCGGGTCAACGCTTTGCCGACTTCAAGGCCCAGCTGGATGAGGACGTGGCCGCATTGCGCGTGGCTGGAGAGCGTTCATGAGCGGTGAAGAACTGAGTGCCAAGCAACGCCTGGAAGCCTCGCGGCAGGCCTTGGTAGAACAACTGCGCAGACCTGAGCGACGCCAGAGCGCCTTGCGTGCGGCGGCTGGGCGGACGCCGCGGGTGGAGCATGACGCCACCGTGGCCGAGCAGACTGCGGAACACGATTCCTCCGACCGGAGGAACGGCTCGGGTTTGTGGTCTGCCATGCGTCACAGCATCAATGCGTGGTGGCAGTTTCACCCTGCCCGGGCCGCAGGCGCCATTGCCAGACCCTTTCTGGAAGAGTATGCCGAGCGCAAGCCGTTCAAGTTGCTGGGCATCGCGGCGGGGGTAGGCGCCCTCGTGGCGGTGACACGGCCCTGGCGTCTGGTGTCGGTCGGCGGACTTGCCATCGCTGCACTCAAGAGCTCCCAGGCCTCGAGTCTGGCGCTCTCTCTGCTCAACGCCCGAAAGGGCTCCACTCCGAAGGACTCCTCATGAAGATCGCACGCGCCACACCGCCATCAGCAGGCCAACCCTCCGACATGGTGCTGGACGAGGCGGCCCTGAAGGCCGCCTCGACGAATCTTGACGACGGCCCGGTGACGCCGAGCTACGGTCCGCATCGCGAGGCCATCATCAAGCTGCTCAACGATGCGCTTGCCACCGAACTGGTCTGCGTGCTGCGTTACAAGCGCCACCATTTCACTGCGGATGGCTTGGCGTCGCCCGCCATCGCCAAGGAGTTCCTGGTGCATGCCAATGAGGAGGCCGCACACGCAGACCTGCTGGCCGAACGCATCGTGCAGCTCGGGGGCGATCCGGACTTTTCACCCTCCACACTGACCAGCCGCAGCCATGCCGACTATGACGAGTCCAAGGATCTCAAGGCCATGCTGCGGGCCAACCTGGTGGCAGAGCGGGTCGCCGTGGAATCCTATCGCCAGATGATCCATCTGCTGGCCGACAAGGACCCCACCACACGTCGCATGCTGGAGGGCATACTTGCCCAGGAAGAAGAGCACGCCGACGAACTTAAGGATTGGCTGCACCGCTGATCCGGCCGGGCGCTGTGTGTGGTGCCACACATCGTCTTGAATCCAGAGCACCTGTTCTCCCACCAATTAGATACTCGAGGAACCAATATGAAATACGCTCGCGCTCTCACTCTCGCCGTCATGGCAGGCATCACTGTCATCACGGCCGGCTGCTCGGTGGCCCGCGACCAACAGACCGTGGGCTCCTACATCGATGATGCGGGTATCACCACGGCCGTGAAGGCCAAGTTCGCGGAGGACAAGACCGTGGCGGCCACGGCCATCAGTGTGGAAACCCTCAACGGCACGGTGCTGTTGTCAGGCTTTGCCAAGTCGCAGGCCGAGAAGGACAAGGCCGAAGCGCTGGCGCGCAACACCAAGAACGTGCGTGCGGTGCGCAACAGCATCGTGGTCCGTCCGTAACCGCGGCGCCATCGTCTGGCTCCTTGCCGGCCGCAGCACTGCTGTGGACCGGCTCCCCAAGGCAGGTCAACGACCTGCCTTCGTTTTTTCTGACTGGATCAACCCGCCCACGCCGCCATGAAGATCTTCAGTTGCGATACCTGCCGCCATCCGGTCTTCTTCGAGAACGTCCAGTGCCTGAACTGCGGCAGCACGCTGGCCTTCCTGCCGGACCAGTTGAACGTCGCCGCGCTCCAGGCCGCGCCCTCGCCGCAGGACGCGTCGCCGTCGGCCCCGCTGTGGCAACGCGCCAGCGCGCCCGAGCCGCGCCGGACATACCGCATGTGCCTCAACCACGACCTCTACCAGGCCTGCAACTTCGCGGTGCCGGCGGAAGACCCGAACCCGCTCTGCATATCGTGCCGCCAGACGCGGGTCCTGCCGGACCTCTCGCTGCAGGCCAACCAGCATCGCTGGTACCTGATCGAAATCGCCAAGCGGCGGCTGTTCTACACGCTGGCGCGGCTCGGCCTGGCGAACACGGAAAACCGGGCCCAGGGCGAGCAGGGACCGGTCTTCGCTTTCCTGGCCGAGCAACCCGGCGGACCGCCTGTCATGACCGGCCACCAGGACGGACTGATCACCCTGAACGTCGCCGAGGCCGACGACGACGAGCGCGCACGCCGCCGCGTGCTGCTGCGCGAGCCCTACCGCACGCTGCTGGGGCACCTGCGCCACGAATCAGGGCACTATTACTGGAACCAGTTGATCCGCGATGCCGGGCGCCTCGCCGCGTTCCGCCAGATCTTCGGCGACGAGTCGGTGGACTATGGGCAGGCCCTGCAGCAGTACTATGCCAGCGGCCCGTCCGGCGACGACTGGCAGACCGCCCACGTGAGCAGTTACGCCACCGCCCATCCGTGGGAAGACTGGGCCGAGACCTGGGCGCACTACCTGCACATGGTCGACCTGCTCGAGACGGCGGCCGCCTTCCATGCCAACCTGGTGGTTCCCGGCACCGCGCCCATGCCGCGCGAGGGCGTGTCCAACCCCTTCGATACGCCGGAGACGGATTTCACCCAACTGGTCCAGCAGTGGGTGCCGGTGACGCTGATGCTCAACAGCCTGAACCGCAGCCTCGGCCAGAACGATGCCTATCCCTTTGCGCTGTCGGCCGGCGCGCTGCACAAGCTGCGCTTCGTGCACGACGTGATCCATGACAGCACCACCCGTCCGTCCGTGGACGACGCAAACGACACGCCCTAGCGCTGCGCTCAGTCCGACGATTCCCGGATGCCGACCTTGGCCTGCAGCCGCGCCTGCACCTCGGGCGAGACGAACTTGTTCACTTCGCCATGCAGCATGGCGATCTCTCGCACGAAGGTGCTGGAGATGAACTGGTACTTGTCGCTGGGCGTGAGGAAGACCGTTTCCACGTCCGGCATCAGGCTGCGGTTCATGCCGGCCAGCTGGAACTCGTAGTCGAAGTCGGTCACGGCGCGCAGGCCGCGCACCATGGCCTTGCCGCCGCGTGCGACGACGAAGTCGCGCAGCAGGCCCGAGAAGCTCTCGACCTCGACCTGCGGGTAGTGCCGCACCGCCCCGCGCACCATGTCGATGCGTTCCTGGAGGTTGAACAGCGTCTTCTTGTGGTGGCCGGCCGCCACCGCCACGATGACCCGGTCGAACAACTGGGTGGCGCGGCGCACCACGTCTTCATGGCCCAGGGTCATGGGATCGAAGGTGCCGGGATAGATGGCGATGACGTTGTGCACCATGGCAGCGGTTCTCCTGTCTCTTCTCGTTGCGGAAGAGGCGGCACCGCCGCCCTCGTGCCGGAGATTATGCTGCGCTGCGGAAAGTCGTCGTCCCGGGCTTGAGCAGATGCGCGTGCACCGCCCCGGCGCGCAGGTGGCGGTGCAGCGCCAGGCCGTGCGCGGCCAGGGCCGGCTCCTGCCAGGCCGCGGGCGCCTCCAGGTAGATGAAGCCCTCCGGCGGCACGGCGCGCGCGGCGACTCTCAGGGCCGGCTCGAACAAGCCGGCGTCAAACGGCGGGTCGAGCAGCACCAGATGCAGGCTGCCCGGCGCGGCCTCGCGCAGCGCGGCGATGCCGTCCATGCGGCGGATGTCCACGCCCTCGGCCTGCAGCCGGGTGCGCACGGCGCGCAGCGCCTCGACCAGCCTGGCGTCCTGTTCGCACAGCAGCACCGGCGCGGCGCCGCGCGAAGCGGCCTCCAGCCCCAGCGCGCCGGTGCCGGCGAAGGCGTCCAGGCAACGCCAACCGGTCAGGTCCTGGCCCAGCCAGTTGAACAGGGTCTCGCGCACCCGGTCGGGCGTGGGGCGCAGGCCGGGCAAGGCCGGCACGGGGAGCCGCGTGCGCTTCCAGCGGCCGCCGATGATGCGCACCTCGCCGCTGCCGCCGTGGGGACGTGGCGCAGGCGCGGGCGCGGGCTTGCGCACCGCGCTCAAGGCTTGCCCCCGACCACCACGGTCACCATGCGGTCGGGCCGCAGCTTGCGCTCGAAGGCGGCGCGGATGTCGCCGGTGCCGACCTTCTGCACCTGCGCGGTCCAGGTGTCGAGGTAGTCCAGCGGCAGCCCGTTCCAGGCGATGTTGGCCACGTTGGACAGCAGCTTGGCGTTGCTGTCGATGCGCAGCGGGAAGCCGCCCACCAGGTTGTCCTGCGCGGCCTTGAGTTCCCCGGGCGTGGGGCCGTCGGCCACGAAGTGGTCGAGCACGCCGCGCGCCACGTCCACCGCCTGCGCGGCCTGGTCGGGCCGGGTCTGCAGGGCGACGGTGAAGGCGCCGGCATGCAGTCCGGGCTCGAACCAGCTCTGCACGCTGTAGCTCAGGCCGCGCTTCTCGCGCACCTGCTCGGTCAGGCGCGAGACGAAGCCGCCACCGCCCAGGATGTAGTTGCCCACCAGCAGGGGGAAGTAGTCCGGATCGTCCCGCTTGAAGCCCGGCTGCCCGATGTAGACATGGGCCTGCGCCGAGTCGAAGGGAATGCGGATGTCCTGCGGCGCGGCAAGCGGCTGTACATCGGGCACCGACGGCAGCGGGCTGCAGGCGCGCGCGGGCAGGCGCGACAGCAGGGTGCTGGCCAGCCGGTCGGCCTGCGCCCGGTCGAGCGCGCCGACGATGCTGAGCTTGGCGCCGCAGGCCAGCAGGGCGCGCTGGTGCAGGGCGCGCATGTCGGCCACCGAAATGGCGGCCAGCGTTTCGGGCGTGGTGCGCTGGCCGTAGGGATGGCTGCCGTAGACCGCGCGCTGGAAGGCGCGGCCGGCCTGGGTCGCGGGCCGAGTCTCGGCTTCGCGCAGGGCAGCGGTGATGCGCTGGCGCTCGCGCTGCCAGACCTCGTCGGGGAAGGACGGCTCGCCGATCTGGCGCGCCGCCAATTGCGCCGCGCGATCGAGCAATGCCGGGTCGCTGAGCGAGCGCAGCGAGAAGCTCATGCGGTCGCTGCCGGCCTCGGCGCCGAAGTTGGCGCCCAGGTCGGCCCAGGCGTCGTCCAGCGCGTTCTCGTCCAGCGCCGGCTCCTGGCCGTGCGCCAGCACGCCCTTGTCGACCATGCGCGCGGTGACGCTGGCCAGGCCGGCCTGCGCCGCCGGGTCGCGCCGGCTGCCGGCGTCGAAGTCGATCTGCACGTCCACCATGGGCACGGCCCGGCTCTCGACCAGGTAGACCTGCGCGCCGCTGGGCTGGGTCCAGTGCTGGATCGGCAGGGCCGCCAGGGCATCTTTTGCAAGAAAAGCGGCCAAAGCCCAGGCAAGTACTGGGCTTTTAGCTATATTTTTTATAGTAATCATAGGGAGGCTTCTCAGTGCACCGCGGCGCCGGGGACGTCGGCCTGCGCCGGGCGGCGTGCTTGGGAGGGGTCGAGCGGCTGCGGCACCAGGGTGCCGACGGTGAGCTGGTCGTCGCCGAAATAGCGCTGCGCCACCGCCTGCACCTGCTGGGCCGTGACCTTCTCCAGGCGCGCGATGACCTGTTCGTCCGCATCGGTCGGAAAGCCCATGATCCAGTTCGAACCCAGTTCGTTGGCCTGCTCGAACACCGAGTCGCGCTTGAACACCTCGCCCGCCACCCACTGGGTCTTGACGCGGCGCAGCTCGGCCTCGCTCACGCCCTCGGCCGCCACCTTGGCCACCTGCGCGCGCAGCGCGGACTCCACCTGCGCGGCGGTGCGGCCCTGCGCCGGCACGCCGTACAGCATGAAGGTCTTGGGGCCGCGCGCCACCAGCGAGTGGTAGGCGCCCACGCTGTCGGCCACGCGGTCGGGGCCCTGCGTCAGGGCGCGGTCCAGGCGGGCGCCGCTGTAGCCGTCGAGCACCGCCGACAGCACCGTGAGCGCCAGCGCATCGTCGGCCTGCGGCGCATCGGCGGCGAGCGACTCCAGGCCCGGCACCTTGAAGCTCAGCGCCACATAGGCCTGCTCGGCCGGCGCCTTGAAATCGACGCGGCGGATGCCGGCCTGCACCGGCTCGACCTGCGGCTTGCGCGCCGGCACGGCGCGCGCGGGAATGCGGCCGTAGGTGGCTTCGGCCCAGCGCAGCACCTGCGCCGGGTCGACATCGCCGGCCACCACCAGCGCCGCGTTGGCGGGCACGTACCAGCGCTGGTGGAAGGCGCGCACGTCGTCGGCGGTGTAGGCGGCGATGTCGCTCATCCAGCCGATCACCGGCCGGCGGTAGGGCGAGGCCAGCCAGACCTGGGCGTTGAGCACCTCGCCCATCTGGGCGCGCGGGTTGTCCTCGGTGCGCATGCGGCGCTCCTCGGTCACCACCTGGCGCTCCTTGGTGAACTCGGCGTCGGGCCACTGGTTGTGGGCGAAGCGGTCGGCCTCGAGCTGCATCACCTCCTCCAGCCGGCTGGCCGGGATCTGCTGGTAGTAGCCGGTGTAGTCGCGCGTGGTGAAGGCGTTCTCGCGCCCGCCCAGGGCCGCGACGCGACGCGAGAATTCGCCCGCCGGCACGCTCGGCGTGCCCTTGAACATCATGTGCTCGAGCATGTGGGCCACGCCGGAGGTGCCGTCCACCTCGTCCATCGAGCCCACCCGCACCCAGACCATCTGCACCGCCGTCGGCGCGCGGCGGTCGGGCTTGACGATCACCGTCAGGCCGTTGGCCAGCGTGAACTGCTGCGCCTTGGTGGCGCCGGCATCGCCCGGCAGATGAAGGGCCCCGGACGCCGGGGGGGGATCGCCGGCCTGCGCGGGCTGGGCCGTGGCGCTCAGCGCGCCGAACAGGCCCAGCAACAGGCCCAAAGGGGGTATGGCTCGTTTCATAGAATGGTGCGATTCTAAGAACGCCCCCAATGTTCAGTTTCTTCAAGAAAAAAACCACGCCCCCGCCCGAAACCCCTGCAGCCCCGGCTGCGGCCCCGCTGGCGGCCGATGCGCCCCCTCCCCCGCCGCCCGCACCCGCGCCTTCCGCGGGCTCGGCGCTGTCCTGGCTCAAGAGCCAGTTCAGCGGCGCAGCGGCGCCGGCGCCCGCTCCCGTGACGCCGCCGCCTGCGCTTCCGATTCCCGAGCCGGCGGCGGTGCCCGCTCCCGAGCCGGTACAGGCGCCCGCCGCCCCCATCGCCGCCGAGCGCCGCCCCTGGCTCGATCGCCTGAAGGCCGGGCTGCGCAAGACCGGCAGCAGCATCACCACCGTCTTCACCGGCACCCGGATCGACGACGCGCTCTACGAGGAGCTGGAAGAGGCGCTGCTGATGGCCGACACCGGCGTCAAGGCCACCAGCCACCTGCTGGACGACCTCAAGCGCCGCGTGAAGGAAGCCAAGGCCACCGAGCCGGCCGCCGTCAAGGCGCTGCTGGCCGATGCCATCGCGGCGCTGCTCGCGCCCCTGGAGAAACCGCTGGTGATCGGCGAGCACACCCCGACCGTGATCATGGTGGCGGGCGTCAACGGCGCGGGCAAGACCACCTCCATCGGCAAGCTCACCAAGCACCTGGCGCAGGAAGGCGCCAGCGTGCTGCTGGCCGCGGCCGATACCTTCCGCGCCGCGGCGCGCGAGCAGCTCGGCGTATGGGCCGACCGCAACCTGGTGGAGATCATCGGCCAGCAGGGCGGCGACCCGGCCGCCGTCAGCTTCGACGCGGTGACCGCCGGCAGGGCGCGCGGCAAGGACGTGGTGCTGGTCGATACCGCCGGCCGCCTGCCGACCCAGTTGCACCTGATGGAGGAGCTGAGGAAGATCAAGCGCGTGGTGCAGAAGGCCGAGGCCAGCGCGCCGCACGAGGTGCTGCTGGTGATCGACGGCAATACCGGCCAGAACGCCCTGGCCCAGGTGCGCGCCTTCGACGACGCGCTGGGCCTGACCGGGCTGATCGTGACCAAGCTCGACGGCACCGCCAAGGGCGGCGTGCTGGCCGCCATCGCCCAGGAGCGGCCGGTCCCGGTGTACTTCATCGGCGTGGGCGAAAAGCTCGAAGACCTGGAAACCTTCAACGCGCGCGAGTTCGCCCAGGCGCTGCTGGCCTGAAAAACCACCGGGGAACTTGTGGCTTAGCACTCCATCTAACCGAGTGCTAACATGTCCCGCCTATGAGAAAAGGACTTCTGGTATGAATATTCAAACTGGAAATGCCACAGCCGTCGCGGCCGCCAACCCCTGGTCGCTGGTGCCCCCGCTGGGCAACCTCGACGCCTACATTTCCGCGATCAACCGACTGCCGCTGCTCACCCTCGAGGAAGAGCAGCGCTACGCGCGCAAGCTGCGCGAGGAAAACGACCTCGAAGCCGCCGGCCGCCTGGTGCTGTCGCACCTGCGCCTGGTCGTCTCCATCTCCCGCCAGTACCTGGGCTACGGGCTGCCGCACGGTGACCTGATCCAGGAAGGCAACATCGGCCTGATGAAGGCGGTCAAGCGCTTCGACCCGGCGCAGGGCGTGCGGCTGGTGAGCTATGCCATCCACTGGATCAAGGCCGAGATCCACGAGTTCATCCTGAAGAACTGGCGCATGGTGAAGGTGGCGACCACCAAGTCGCAGCGCAAGCTGTTCTTCAACCTGCGCTCGATGAAGCAGGGCTTCAAGTCCGAAGCCGGCCTGAGCGATGCCGCCGCCCCGCGCGACACGCTGAGCACGCACGAGGTCGACCAGGTCGCCGAGCGCCTGAACGTCAAGCGCGAAGAGGTCATGGAGATGGAAACCCGCATGTCCGGCGGCGACGTGCTGCTGGACCCGTCGCCCTCGGACGACGGCGAGCAGGCCTTCGGCCCGATCGCTTATCTGGCCGACGCCTCGCACGAGCCCACGGCCATGATCGAGTCGCGCCAGCGCGACGTGCTGGCCACCGACGGCATCGCCACGGCGCTCGGTACGCTGGACGCGCGCAGCCGCCGCATCGTGGAGGAGCGCTGGCTCAAGGTGAACGACGACGGTTCGGGCGGCAAGACGCTGCACGAGCTGGCCGCCGAGTACAGCGTGAGCGCCGAGCGCATCCGCCAGATCGAGTCGGCCGCCATGAAGAAGATGAAGAAGGCGCTGGCCGAGTACGCCTGACGCCTCCGCGCCCTCCCCGGCGGCCCTACGGCCCCGGGAGATGGTGCAAACTCCGGAGTTTCGTTCGCTCTGGAGACTCTCCCCATGCTGCCATCAGCCCCCCGCCGCGCCCTGCTGTCCGCGGCCCTGCTGAGCCTTGCCGGCACCGCCCTCGCCCAGGCTCCGGCCCACCCGATGCCGGCCCGCTGGCCGAGCAAGCCGCTGCGCATCATCGTCGGCTTTCCGGGCGGCTCCTCCCCCGACACGACCGCACGCACCCTGGCCGAGCCGCTGTCCAAGGCGCTGGGCCAGCCGGTGATCGTCGAGAACAAGGTCGGCGCCGGCGGCAACATCGCCGCCGACTACGTGGCCAAGGCCACCGACGATCACACCATCGGCCTGATGATCAACGGCAACATGACGGTGGCCAAGCTGCTCAACCCGCGGCTGTCGTATGACCCGCTCAGGGATTTCGCCCCGATCAGCCTGATCGGCGTCTCGCCGCTGGTGCTGACGGCGCCGGTCAACGCCCCCGGCGCCGACGCGCAGGCCTTCTTCGCGGCGGCCCGCGCGGCCGGCGACAAGTGGAGCTACGGCTCGCCCGGCGTGGGCACGGTCGGCCACATCGGCATGGAGCTGCTCAAGAGCCGCAGCGGCATCGACCCGGTGCACGTGCCCTATCCGGGCTATCCGCAGGTGGCCAACGCCATGATCAGCGGCGAGCTGCAGCTCTCCATGCTGCCGCCGGCGCTGGCCTCGGTGCAGGCCAAGGCGGGCAAGCTGCGCGCCATCGGCATCACCTCGGCCAGCCGCAGCGCGCTGGTGCCCGAAATGCCCAGCCTGTCGGAGGCGGGCGTGCGGGATTTCAACCTGGAGATCTGGAACGCCGTGGCCGCCCCCAGCTCCATGCCCGGCCCGATCGTGGCGCGCCTGTCGGCGCTGCTGGTGGAGATCACGCGCTCGCCCGACATCCGCGCCAAGCTGTTCCAGCAGGGCTGGCAGGCGGTGGGGACGTCGCCCGAGGGCCTGGCCAACCGCATCAAGTCCGACGCCGCCACATTGGGCCGCATCATCGAAATGCGCGGCATCAAGAACGAATAGCGCCGTTTTTTGAAAGAAAATGGCCTGTAGCCCAGGTACAACCTGGGCAGGGCAATCGCATCTAACCAGAGCCCCCCATCCCCAGAGCCGCTCCCATGCCCATGAGGTGCTCCAGATAGGGCAGGCTCCAGCCAGCGCGCTTGCGCTTGGCCTGCAGCCCGAGCTTCACCGAGG
>NZ_JAELTO010000062.1 GCF_016428875.1 Xylophilus sp. ASV27 | reverse complement strand
CATGTTCGGCTCGACCGTGCTGGCGCCGATCCTGATGGGCTTCAACCCCAACATCGCGATCCTGATGAGCGGCATCGGTACGCTGATCTTCTTCGTGCTCACGCGCGGCCGGGTGCCGAGCTACCTCGGGTCGAGCTTCGCCTTCATCGGCGTGGTGATCGCCGCCACCGGCTACGCCGGCCAGGGCCCTAACCCGAACCTGGCCGTGGCGCTGGGCGGCATCGTGGCCTGCGGCGCGATCTACGGGCTGATCGGGCTGGTGGTGCAGATGGTGGGCACCGGCTGGATCGAGCGCTTCATGCCGCCGGTGGTGACCGGCGCGGTGGTGGCGGTGATCGGGCTGAACCTGGCCGCGATCCCGGTGAAGAACATGGCGCCGACCAATTTCGACGCATGGATGCAGGCGCTGACCTTCCTCTGCGTCGGGCTGGTGGCGGTGCTCACGCGCGGCATGGTGCAGCGGCTGCTGATCCTGGTCGGCCTGCTGGTGGCCAGCGTGCTGTACGCGGTGCTCACCAACGGCCTGGGCCTGGGCAAGCCGCTGGACCTGTCGGGCGTGGCCGCGGCCGCCTGGTTCGGCCTGCCGGGCTTCACCACGCCGGTGTTCAGCGCCAACGCCATGCTGCTGATCGCGCCGGTGGCCGTCATCCTGGTGGCCGAGAACCTGGGCCACCTGAAGGCGGTCACCGCCATGACCGGCCGCAACCTGGACCCGTACATCGGCCGCGCCTTCATCGGCGACGGCGTGGCGACCATGGTGTCGGGCACGGCCGGCGGCACCGGCGTGACCACCTATGCCGAGAACATCGGCGTGATGGCCGCCACCCGCATCTACTCCACCGCCGTCTTCGTGGTGGCCGCGCTGATCGCCATCCTGCTGGGCTTCTCGCCCAAGTTCGGCGCGGTGATCCAGGCCATTCCGCTGGCGGTGATGGGCGGCGTGAGCATCGTGGTGTTCGGCCTGATCGCCGTGGCCGGCGCCAAGATCTGGGTCGACAACAAGGTCGACTTCTCGCAGAACCGCAACCTGATCGTGGCCGCGATCACGCTGATGCTGGGCACGGGCGACTTCACGCTGCGCTTCGGCCAGTTCGCGCTGGGCGGCATCGGCACCGCGACCTTCGGCGCCATCCTGCTCTGGGCCCTGCTGGGCCGGTCGCAGCGGAGTTGAAAATAGCAGGCTCGCCGGCACCCCGCCGGCCCGCCCTGCCATGCCGTCAGCTCCCGCACCGCCGCCCCCCACGCGCCCCACGCGCTGGCGCGCGCGTTGCGCCTGGGCCGCCGCCCTGGCGCTGGCGCTGCTGCTCACCGCCGCCGCCGGCCAGTGGGCGGCGCGGCGCGAGGCCGGCCTGCAGGCCGACGCGATCCGCCGCGCCATGGAAGTCCATGCGCTGGGCCTACGCGACGCCGCCGCCAAGTACCGCTACCTGCCGGTCATCGCCGGCCAGCACCCGGACCTGCTGGCCGCGCTGGCGCAGCCGCAGGACGCCGCGCTGCGCCAGCGCGCCAACCGCTACATCGAGGAAGTCAACCGCCGCGCCGGCTCGGATGCGCTGTACCTGAGCGACCGGCACGGCCTGACGCTCGCCTCCAGCAACTGGGCCGCGCCGCAGAGCTACGTCGGCGAGTCCTATGCCAACCGCCCCTACGTGATCGACGCCCTGGCCGGGCGCAGCGGGCTGTTCTACGGCGTGGGCCAGACCACGGGCGAGCCCGGGCTGTTCCTGTCGGCGCCGGTGCATGCGGCGGACGGCGGCGTGCGCGGCGTGGTCACGGCCAAGGTCAGCCTGCGCCCGCTGCAGGAGGCCTGGGCCTTCGTGCGCGACCCGCTGCTGCTGACCGACGCGCACGGCATCGTGTTCCTGGGCTCGGTGCCGGGCTGGATGTACCAGGCCGCGCGGCCCCTGAGCCGCGCCGACCTGGACGCGGTGCGGCGCCACCAGCAGTACGGCGCGCGCCACGACTTCCCGCCGCTGCCCTGGACGGTGGAGCGCGGCGAGGACGCCCCGGGCTACCAGGTGCGCACCCGCATAGACGGCCGGCCGCGCCGCTTCCTGGCGCTGGACGAGCCCCTGCCCGAGCTGGGCTGGACCCTGACCGTCATGGCCGACTACACCCCGGTGGAGCATGCCCGCGAAGGCGCCTGGATGCTGGGCCTGCTGGGCGCCGGCGTGCTGCTGCTGGGCGGCCTGTACTGGCAACTGCGCGAGCGCCGCTTCGCCGAACAGCGCGACGCGCGGCGCGACCTGGAGCAGCGCGTGCGCGAGCGCACCCGCGCGCTGGACGAGGCGCACGCCTTTCGCAAGGCCATGGAAGACTCGCTGCTGGTGGGCATGCGCGCGCGCGACCGCGAAGGCCGCATCAGCTACGTCAACCCGGCCTTCTGCGCCATGACCGGCTATGGCGCCGACGAACTGCTGGGCCGGCTGCCGCCCTACCCCTACTGGCACCCCGACGACGTCACCGAGCACTGGCGCCACTACCAGGCCATGATGAGCGGCGAGCCCGCGCGCTCGGGCTTCGAGTCGCGCCTGCGGCACCGCGACGGGCACGAGGTGATCACCATGGTCTACACCGCGCCGCTGATCGACGCGGGCGGCGCGCACAGCGGCTGGATGAGCTCGGTGGTGGACATCACCGAGCAGAAGCGCGCCGAGCTGCGCCAGCGCCAGAACGAGGAGCAGCTGCAGCACGCGCAGCGCCTGGCCAGCCTGGGCGAGATGGCCTCCACCCTGGCCCACGAACTGAACCAGCCGCTGATGGCGCTGAGCAACTTCGCCAGCGCCGCCAAGGCCTTTGCCGAGCAGGGCAACCAGCCGCTGCTGGCCAGCAGCCTGGACGAGACCGTGGCCCAGGCCCAGCGCAGCGCCGAGATCGTGCGGCGCATCCGCGGCTTCGTGCGCCAGAGCACGCTCGGCGCGGAAGACTGCGCCGTGCCCGCCCTGGTGGCCAACGTACTGGCCCTGCTGCGCGGCGAGATGCGGGCGCAGCAGGCGCGCGCCCTGGTGCGCCTGCCCGCCGGCCTGCCCGGCGTGCGCGGCGACCGCGTGCTGCTGGAGCAGGTGCTGCTCAACCTGCTCACCAACGCCCTGCAGTCCATGCAGGCCACGCCGCCCGGGCAGCGCGTGCTGGGGATCGAGGCCGAGGTGCACCAGGGCCGCATGCACCTGCGCGTGGCCGACCGCGGCAGCGGCATCGACGCCGCGCTGGCCGAGCAGATCTACGCGCCCTTCTTCACCACCAAGGCCGGCGGGCTGGGCCTGGGCCTGAACATCTGCCGCACCATCGTGGAGGCCCACCGCGGCCGCCTGTCATTCGCCAACCGGGCCGGCGGCGGCACGATCTTCACCCTGGAACTGGAAATCTCACCGTGAACGCAGCCCTTGCCCGACACCTGTGCATCGTCGACGACGACGAGGCCGTGCGCCGCTCCCTCGGCCTCCTGCTGCTGTCGCGCGGCTACGCCGTGCAGGCCTTTGCCTCCGGCGAAGACTTCCTGGCCGGCGCCGACCTGCAGCGCCCCGGCTGCGCCATCCTGGACCTGCGCCTGGACGGCATGAGCGGCCTGCAGGTGTTCGACGCGCTGCGCGCGCAGGACAGCCCGCTGGTGGTCATCTTCCTCTCCGGCCATGGCGACATCCCCATGGCGGTCGAGGCCGTGCAGAACGGCGCCTTCGGCTGGCTGGAGAAACCCTGCCACGACGAGCGCCTGCTCGCCAGCATCGGCAAGGCCCTGGAAAAAGCCGAGGACATCGCCCAGCGCCGCCAGGCCCGGCAGGCCGCGCTGGCGCTGTGGAACAAGCTCACCCCCCGCGAAATGCAGGTCGCCCGCCTCGTGGCAGAAGGCAAGCCCAACAAGCAGATCGCGCTGGAACTCGCGCCGCTGGAGCAGCGCACGGTGGAAACGCACCGGGCGCATGTGTTTGCCAAGCTGGGGCTGGTGAACAGCCATCAGCTGGATCGGTTCTTGAGGGAGAGTGGGGTGTAGGGGGTGCGGGGGCGGCCGCGGCCTGACTGGCGTCGCCGCCATTCGCTGGACTTTGGCACGCCATTACAATCAGGTACACAAAGGAGGTAGGGATGGAAAAGCGCACTGCGGGCTTGCTCTTGGCTGCTGCGAGCCTTTTGTTTTTTGGGGCCTGCTCGGACCCAAAAAGCACGGTGGTTCCGCAGGATTTCACTCGGATGGAGTCCATCCAGCCTCAACTGGAGAAATTGACCGAGGACGAGCGCAATATGTTCAATGCGTATGTCGCCAGAAGGTTGATTGGACAGGTTGGAGGTTTTTTTGCTGCTTTGGCGGGTGGAGCATCGAGCGGGCCCGCAATACCGCAGGGTCTGACGATTGGTGCGGCGATTGATGACCAGCGGCAATTCGTCCCCAGGCAGCAGGCGGATGAGGCTGAAAAGCGTGCGCGCCTGGCCCGCGAAAAGGCCGAGAGCGAAGCCGCTCTGGCCGCCTTGCGCAGCGCTGTTTCGGTTTCGCTCGAGCAAAAACAAGTCAAGAGCCAAAAGGGGCTCAGCGGCTTCGGGATGGACCGCCACCTCACCGTCGCATTCGCATTTCAAAATCAGTCCGGGAAAGACATTGCCGGCTTCAAGGGCCGCGTCACGGCTGTCGACCTCTTCGGTGACAAACTGTCAGTTTTTCGTGTGCCTGACGACGAAGGTATCCAGGCTGGTGCTGCCAGTGTTTGGCGTGACTCACGGTCGCTGAACTCAATCGCGGGCAACAAGGACGAGAAGTTCGGCGAACTGCCGGATGGCAAGTTCACCATGGTCTGGGAACCCGAGGTCATTGTGTTCGCCGACGGAAGCAGGATCACGGCGCCGTGCTAGGCAAGCAGAGGCCTGCGGCTTGGTGCAATCTAGATTACGTTCGCGATAAACAGGAGACTTCGTGGAAGGACAAGTCAAGTGGTTTTCTGCCGACAAGGGCTACGGATTTGTGACGGGCACAGACGGCACAGATCGCTACTTCGCCGTCAGGGATGTGGTTGGAGCGGATCTTCCAAGCAATGGCGACTCCGTCACCTTCGAGCACCATCAAGGCCATAAAGGGCCGCGTGCAGGCAACGTGGTCATCATCAAGAAGACAACGTCATCATCTGCGCACCATCGCTCTGATGACCGGGTGACCTGCCCTCACTGTCAAAAGAATATGGTGCCGCGCATCGTCATCGACCATGGATCAATCCGCCACTCACTTTGCCCGTTTTGTGGCGGCGTATATAAGGATTTCACCAAGAAGTGCTTCGTGGCCAGTGCGGTGTATGGAAGCGCGAGCGCACCCGAGGTGGTTGTTTTGCGGCGCTTTCGGGACAATACGCTCAGGCGGTTTTGGCTGGGGCGTATGTTCATAAAGGCGTACTACCGCTTTTCGCCACCCGTTGCAAATTTCCTCGCCAAGCGGCCCCGTATTGCGTCGCGTGTCAGGGCACTTCTGGACGTACTCGTACGCCATTGTGATTGACAGTTCATTCAAGCCGACGCCGCTTCGCGGTGTGGCTTAACCAACCATCCTACCGACCCAGGGGGCCAGTCACCCCCTCTTTGCTTTCAAGCACTTGCCCGCGGCTGCAATGGCTGCGAGCCAAAATAAGCGCCATTCGGGTATAGGGGCGCGGTCAAGGCGCAGGGCAATCCGTCGGCGATCAGGCCCTGCGCATACGCAAGCACAGTGCGGACACGCCCACCACCATCAGAGACAGCAACAGCTTCTCCCACAGCGCGCCAAACAGCGGCACAGGGGTGGGCGAGGACTGGGACTGGGTGAAATCTTCGGTACTGAATGCAGTCTGCACCGCACCAGCCGCATTCTTGGCGATGAAATACAACGTATAGCGCTCGCCGGGGGTCAAAGCGGCCAGAGAAATACTGACTGGCTCCCCAGCAGCTACCGTCACGGTTTGATTTTTGTCGATCAACTCTTGGACAGTAGGTGCGGGGCCTGCTTTCGCTTTCACCATCCAATACCCGGTACCCGACTGATCCACCGTTGCCGTAGCCTTGGCCTGGGTTGCATCCGGGGTGCTTGGCGTCACCGCCAGTGCCGACATGAAGGATGGAGGCGTCAAACCATCATAAAAATAGGAAGATTGTCCGCTTCGCACCAAGCGAGCCAGGCGGGCAATGGTCTTGTCGGAGGCTTGGATATAGCCACTGTCGAACTTGACGCACCAGGCGGTGGACTGGAGAGGCGAAAAAGTTGTAGATGTCCAAAACAAGCCCTGCGGCGTATTCGGAAAAAAAGTGGCGTCAATAGCAGGATTGATTGTGGACGGATCCATTATGGATTCGAGCTCCTTGACGTTCGGCAAACGCCAATTGGAGTAGCCCAGATATCTGGCACCGTTGGCTTCCTCGGCTTTTTTGAGGGCCTCTGCCCACGGGATGTTGAGAAAGGTGCCATTGCATGTCCCACTATCTTTATCACCCACGTAGCTGCCACCGTAGGCACAGCGATCCCATACCAGGCCGGTGGCTTCATCGGTGACCGTTGCCCCGTTGTCTGTCACTGAGAACGACGCGGCCATGCCCCAAGGCGCGTTCAGTGCCATCACCAGAGGTGGCAAAGCCTGCTTGCATAGCCGTTTGAACTTTGTAGTCATGCCCATCCTCTCCAAGGAAAGTTCAGCGCTTTGCCGCTCCAGCACGCCACAAAGCCCGGCGCTTGAAGCCGGCGGATTGCGGGCGTTGCGCTTCAGTTTTGAATCCGCGCAGAGAATCACTGTCCGCTTCGCACCAGGCGAACTTGGTTGGTAGCGGGCGTGTAGTAGGAGGAGGATTCGCCACTGGTGAAATCGACCATCCATGCGTAGATCTGGAAATTTGCATACATTTCAGACGTCCAGTAAGGGCCACTCCGGGTATTGGGAAAGTAATTGCTATCGATGGCTGGCATGCTACGGGCGTAGTCCACGATGGAGAGCAGTTCGCGGCGGGTGGGGAGGCGCCAGTCGCCGTGGCCGCAGCGCTTATATGTGGCCACCCGTGCGCCGGCTTGTTCCCAATTAACCGCGAGTATGGATTCGGTGGACCATATGAGCCGCGTGACGTTATCGCGCACGCATTCGTGACCGCCCAGCGTGGTGGTGACAGTTCCATTCGCTTCCAACGCCGTGAAATCAAAACCCGCGTTGCCGCCCCCACTCTTGGCCGGTTTCAATTGCCCATTGACCTGCGCTGCATCGCGGCCAAAGCGGGCGTCCTGCCCGGGAAAGGCTGCATTGGCGCTTGCACAGTCGGTGGCGTCCGTCGAACGGGCATAGCACTTGGTTTGGCCGGTGTCGTTGAGCGGTGCGGTCTGGGCGTGGGCGGCATGCAGCCCCATGGCCGCGCCTCCCAACACGAGCAGGATTGCCCGCCATTGCCTGCCGTGAGCACCAAGGCGTGCCGGCAGCGCGCCATGAAAAGCAATGGGGTGTGAAAGATAAACCCGATGTATGAGGATCATGGCAGGCAACTTTCCGCGATGGAGGCGGGTTTCAGATTGATCCGAGTTGATTATTTTTGCTGTAAGTTTGCGTATCACTGGCACAGTTGAATCGAGGGACGGGCGGCATGGTGTTTACCCTTGGGCTGCGGTTTGAATGCCGGCTTTGGCGCGATTAGGCGACTGAACGCTTCTGGCCTGAAGCAGAACTGTCTCCGACATTAGTACCGCCAGCCGCCCCCGGTTGCGCGGAATCAAAGCAGTCCCGAGGCGCACACGCCGGAAGCCCACCAGGGCGACGCTGAATAAGTCCCGCGATGGCGCGCGCCCTGGTATGGGATGGGATGCAAGGCGCAAACCGCAGCCATGGCCGCCGCCATGGCGAGGATTTGCAACGCCGCGGACCGCCCACGGCAGGGATGCGCGACACGCGAGGGATTTGTTCAGCGTTGCCCTAGGTATTAACCCTTGCGTACCCCTACGCAGCCCCCCGCCCGGCAGCTACGGACGACAGGCGGGCGGCGGCGGACGAGACTCGCCGCCACGGTTTTACGCGGCCCCACGGCGGGCCGCGGCCAGAGACAAGGACCTCCCCATGACTGCCATCACCAGCGCAAGTGCCAGCGCCGGCGCCTCAGGCCCGGACGCGGCGACCGACCACACGCCCTACACCTTCGAAGAGAAGCGCAAGCGCATCTTCGCGATCTTTGCCGCCTCGTCCGGCAACCTGGTGGAGTGGTTCGACTTCTACGTCTACGCCTTCTGCGCGATCTACTTCGCGCCGGCGTTCTTCCCGCAATCGGACCCGACGGTGCAGTTGCTCAACACCGCGGGCGTGTTCGCCGCGGGCTTCCTGATGCGGCCCATCGGCGGCTGGCTGTTCGGCCGCATCGCGGACCGCAAGGGGCGCAAGACCTCGATGGTGACCTCGGTGGTGATGATGTGCGTGGGCTCGCTGGTGATCGCCTGCCTGCCGACCTATGCGCAGATCGGCGCGGCCGCGCCGGCGCTGCTGCTGCTGGCGCGGCTGCTGCAGGGCCTGTCGGTGGGCGGCGAGTACGGCACCACGGCCACCTACATGAGCGAGGTGGCGATGCGCGGCCAGCGCGGCTTCTTCTCGTCCTTCCAGTACGTGACCCTGATCGGCGGCCAGTTGCTGGCGGTGCTGGTGGTGGTGCTGCTGCAGCAGGTGCTGGACGAGGCGGATCTGAAGGCCTGGGGCTGGCGCATTCCCTTCGTGCTGGGCGCCCTGGCCGCCGTGGTGGCGCTGCTGCTGCGCCGCACGCTGACCGAGACCGCCAGCACCAAGACCCGCGCGGCCAAGGGCGCGGGCACCATGGGTGAGCTGTTCAGGCACCACAAGCGCGCCTTCTTCGTGGTGCTGGGCTACACGGCGGGCGGCTCGCTGATCTTCTACACCTTCACCACCTACATGCAGAAGTACCTGGTGAACTCGGCCGGCATGTCGGTCAAGACCGCCAGCGGCGTGATGACGGCCTGCCTGTTCCTCTACATGTGCATGCAGCCGCTGTTCGGCGCGCTGTCGGACCGCATCGGCCGGCGCACCAACATGCTGCTGTTCGGCGCGCTGGGCGCGATGATGACGGTGCCGGTGCTGACCCACCTGCAAAGCGTGGGCAGCCCGCTGATGGCCGGCGTGCTGATCACGCTGGCGCTGGCGGTGGTGAGCTTCTACACCTCGATCAGCGGCATCGTGAAGGCCGAGATGTTCCCGCCCGAGGTGCGCGCGCTGGGCGTGGGCCTGTCGTATGCGGTGGGCAATGCGATCTTCGGCGGCAGCGCGGAGTATGTGGCGCTGGGGCTGAAGTCGCTCGGGCACGAGTCGTACTTCTACTGGTACGTGACGGGGATGATGGGGGTGGCGTTCTGCGTCAGCCTGCTGCTGCCGCGGCAGGCTACTTATCTGCATGACGACAAGTAGCCTTTTCTTCGAGGCGCTTGGGATATCCCTGCGCTGTGGGCCTTGCTGGCTGCGGGGGCCGGGAGTTCGCCCCGGCCTCCGAACCCGGCACAACGGAAGCACTATCAAATAGATAGCTATAAGCCCAGACAGATTCTGGGCTACAAGCACTTTTGACTAGAATCCACCGCTTCCAGCAGCACACGCCTGCGCGCAACGGGGATTTCCATGGGCTACCTGAACTACGTCTTTCTGGCCATCGCCATCCTGAGCGAGGTGATGGCCACCGCCGCACTGAAGTCGACCGACGGCTTCACGCGGCCCCTGCCCAGCGTGTTGACGGTGCTGGGCTACGCCACGTCCTTCTACTTCCTGTCGCTCACGCTCCGGGCGCTGCCCACCGGCGTGGTCTACGCCACCTGGTCGGGGGTGGGCATCGTGCTGATATCGCTCGTCGGCTGGCTGTACTACAAGGAGAGCCTGAACCTGCCCACCCTGCTGGGCATGGGCATGGTGGTCGCGGGAGTGATCGTCATGAACCTGTTCTCGAAGGCGCACTGACAGGGTTCGCGCGCACCTTCACGACGCGCGGGGCTGCGCGCCGGCATGGTGGGCTTCGTAGGCCTTGGCCGCGGTGGTGACGTGGCGGGCGGCCAGCAAGGCCGCCAGTTCCGCGTCACCGGCAATGATGGCTTCCATGATGCGCGAGTGGTCTGCCCAGTTCTCCTGGGCGCGGGCGCGGTTGATGGGCGCGAACAGCAGGGCCGTGCGGTCGCGCAGCGCCTTGGTCATGTCGCCCAGCACGCTGTTGTCGGCGCCTTCGGCCACCAGATCGTGCACCTGGGCGTTGACCGCCACCAGGCTGTCTATGCGGCTTTCGGCTGCCGCCTCGCGGCCCTGGGCCAGCAGGCTGCGCAGGCGCTGCACCATGGCGTCGCTGCGCCGCTCGGCGGACAGGCGGGCGTTGAGGCTTTCCAGCGTGGTGCGCACTTCCACCAGTTCCCTGGCCAACTGGTCGGAGACGCTGGCCACGCTGGCGCCGCGGCGCGGTTCGATGCGCACCAAACCTTCGGACGCGAGGGCGCGCAGCGCCTCGCGCACCGGGATGCGCGAGACGCCCAGTTGCTCGGAGAGCCGGCCTTCGACCAGGCGGTCGCCCTGCTGGTATTCGCCGTCGAGAATCTTGCGGCGCAGGGCATCGGTGACGATGGCGAAGAGCGACGCGTGCTGCTCGCCCAGGCTGGGCAAGGCAGTCGGGGCGTGGGCTGGGATGGCCTCTGCCGGACTGCTGAACGTTGCGGTGTCGGACATGGTCGCCAGGAGTGCGGCAGCGCCAGAGCGGCCGCGGGGGTGGAGAAACAGGGGGCCCATTGTAGAGGCGCGCCCCGTGCGCCCCAGGCCTCAGCCGCAGGCCAGCCGGCGCCACGCGAGGCCCGCGAGGGCCACGTCCTGCAGACCGATGCCGACCGACTTGTAGAGGGTGATCTCCTCCGCGCCGAGCCGGCCGGGCGCGTGCCCGGTGACCAGGTCGGCGAGTTCGACCAGCTTGCCCTCGGGCAGCAGCGCGTCGGGCGCGGCACGCACCAGGTCGCCGGCCTCGCGCAGGGTTTGCGGCTTCCATTCGACGGCGATGCGCGAGGCGCGGCGCAGCGCGGTGTCGTCCAGTTCGCGGGTGTGCGGCAGGCTCGAGCCGATGGCGGCGACGAAGCAGCCTGCCGGCAGGTGCTCGCCGCGGAACAGGGGCTCGGTGGAGCGCGAGGCGGTGACCACGATGTCGGCGTCGGCGACCGCCGCTTCCGCGGTGGCGCACCGCTCGACGGGTACGCCGCAGCGCCGCTGCAGCATGGCGATGGTGTCGGCCGCGGCATGGGGGTCGAACACCCGGATGCCGCTCAGCGCATAGGCGGCCGACATCTGCAGCGCATGGGCCTGGCCCTGCACGCCGCAGCCCAGCAGACCCAGGCGCCGCGCGTGCGGGCGTGCGAGGTGGCGGGCGGCGATCACCGAGCACGCGGCAGTGCGCAGGCGGGTGATGGCGCCGGCATCGAGGGAGGCAAGCGGCCGTCCGTCCTCGGTGGAGAACAGCAGGATGACGAAGTTGAACTGCCCGGCAATGGTGGTATAGACCTTGGCGCCGGCGACGCTCTGGCCCGGGATCACCGCGCCCAGCGTGGACAGCTTGACGCCGCCGGCTTCGGTGCGGATGCGCTCCTGCATCGCCGCCTCGCCGCGGCCGAGCCGCTCCAGCGCATCGCGCAGCACGGCCTGGGCATCGGCCGGGGTGAGGGCCGCGTCGATCATGGCGTCGGTGATGTGGCGCATGCCTACTTCCTCTCCCAGGACACTGCGATGTCGCCGTTGACGAAGGTCTGGCAGGCCATGCGGTAGCCGGCCTCGAGGTCGGCATCGCTCAGGTGCTTGCGCTCCTTGGGCTTGACCTTGTCGGTGTGCTCCAGGCCGGTCTCGATGCGGCACTTGCAGGTGCCGCACAAGCCGCCGCCGCACTTGAACGGAATGCCGGCCTGCGCGCGCAGCGACACCCGCAGCAGATTGCTGTTCTCGGGCGCCTGCACGAGCATCGAGCCGTTGGTGATGAAGGTGATCTGGACCATGGGCGAGGGAGGAAATTCAGACCCGGACCAGCGCGGTGTCGATGGAGCCGAAGGAGGTGAGGTGCCTGAGCGCGCCGCGCGCCTGGGCCACCGATTCGAAGCGTTCGAGGAACTTGGCGGGCACCAGATTGACCGAGGGCTCGCCGGATTCGTCCACCACCCGCACCCGGGTGGCGGCCAGATCACCGGTCAGCTCGGCGATCACGAAGCGCGCCTTGGTGCGCCCGCAGAAGAGGTAGTCGTAGCTTTCGACCGGTTCCAGGCCCGCGCCGGTCTCGGTGCGGAACTGGCCGGGCTTGCTCGTGATGACGAGGTACATGTCAGTTATCCATGGCGCTGCGCATGCGACACAAAGGGTCCGCAGCCTGGGGGTGTTTCATCTCTCCAGGGCGTGTATTCCTTCATTGACATTCGCGCAATGAAGGATGACACGCCCTAGTCCTGCCGCAGTTCGATGTCGTGTTCCAGCCAGAGCTGGCAGGCCAGGCGCCAGCCGGAGTCCAGCCGCTCGCCAAGTTGCTTCTTTTCCTTCCAGTTGGGCGGCGGCAGCCGCTCGGCGCCGGCCAGTACCAGACAGGCGCAGGTGGCGCACTTGCCCATTCCGCACTGGTACTTCAGGTGCGGAAACGGAAACTGCTTGATGCCGGCGCGGACGACCAGATTGGAGCCTTCCTTGACCTCGTCCTCGAAGGTCTGGCCGTTCTTGTGGAACACGACGCGGGGCATGGGAATCGGGCGGACCGGAATCAGGCCGCGACGGCCTCTTCCTGCTCGGAGGGCAGGGCCACATAGTCGTGGTAGAGCGCGGTGGTATAGAGCAGGCGCATCTGGGCGCCGACTTCGCAGATCTTCAGGCAGCGCTGCTGCAGCTCGGGCGTGTTGGCCAGCTCCAGCACGATCTGGTAGCCGCGCTCGCCATGGATCTCGTCGGAGACGATGTGCAGGTCGAAGAACTCGACCTCCTCATCCGTGAAACCGTATTTCTCGCGCAGCGTGGGGGTCTGCTTGCGGTAGATGGAGGGCACCTGCGACTCCAGGCCGACCACCAGGCCGGCCACCGCCACCACCGGGTCTTCGCGCATGGCCACCGCATAGCACCAGGCCTGCAGGGCGCGGGTGGTGGGAGACATGTTCTCTTCATCGAGGACGCGCTCGCGCGTGGTGCCGCAGGCTTCGGCGAAGCGGATCAGCAGGTCGGTATGGCGGTCGCCCCCGATCTCCTCCTCGTACATGTTGGCCAGCAGGAAGTCCTTGGCCTCGACGTGCTGCGCCGGCATGCGGGCGTACACATAGGCCAGGTAATCGGCGAAGGGGCCGACGTAGTGGTAGTGGTTCTCGGCCCAGCGCGCCAGATGTTCGCGGCTCAGGGTGCCATGGGCCCAGGCCAGGCTGAACGGGGACTTGTTCGCGCTCTTGCCCTTGATGGCGTTTTCGAGGGCGGTACGGAATTCATCGCGGGACATCAATGCGGACATGGCGGGCTCCTGAAGGCGGCTAGGGGTTGGGCAGGAAATGGCCCAGCGCAGGACCATTCGGAATACTGTATACCAACAATTTCCCATCATCAAGTGGGCAGGCGATGAGCACTCCTACAGTTAAACCTTGTTGTCCGCAAAATCCAATTGGTATACAGTATTCTCTCTTATCAATGTCCGCGTCGTCCCCATCCCCATGAGCCAAGCAGCCACTCCCACCTTCGACAACTGCATCGCGGGCGTCTGGAAGCCCTGTCGCAGCGGCGCGACGTTCGCCGACACCAACCCGGCCGACAGCCGCGAGACGCTCGGGCTGTTCCAGGCCTCGGGCGCCGAGGACGCACAGGAGGCGGTGGACGCCGCGCAGGCCGCCTTCCCCGCCTGGAGGAAGACGCCGGTCACCCAGCGCGCCAAGGTGCTGATGGCGGCGGCCGACTACCTCGAAGCCCACGCCGACCGCTTCGCCGAAGAACTGACGCGCGAGGAAGGCAAGGCGCTGGGCATGGCGCGCGACGAGTTCCTGCGCGCGGCGCAGACGCTGCGCTTCTACGCGGTCGAGGGCCAGTCCTATTCCGGCGAGACCTTTCCGCAGGACGACCCGGACATGGTGGTCTACACGCAGCGCGAGCCGCTGGGGGTGGTCACGGTGATCGCGCCGTGGAACTTCCCGGTATCGATTCCTGCCCGCAAGATCGCGCCCGCGCTGATCATGGGCAACACCGTCGTCTTCAAGCCCTCGTCAGAGGCGCCGCTGTCGGGCCTGCGCCTGACCGAGGCGCTGGTGCGCGGCGGCGCGCCGGCCGGCGTCATCAACTTCATCACCGGCCGCGCCAGCGAGGTCGGCCCGGTGCTGACGACGGCCCCCGCCGTGCGCGCCATCTCGTTCACCGGCTCCACGGCGGCGGGCGAACAGATCCACCGCGGCGCCGGCCTCACCACCCGCACCCAGATGGAACTCGGCGGCAAGAACCCGCTGATCGTGATGGAGGACGCCGACCTCGACCTGGCGGTGGACCTCGCGGTCAAGGGCGGGCTGTCGCTGTCGGGCCAGGCCTGCACCGGCACCAGCCGCATCCTGGTGGCCAAGCCGGTGCTGCAGGCCTTCACCGACCAGTTGGTGGCCAAGGTGAAATCGCTGAAGGTGGGCAGCGGCCTCATCAAGGGCATGGACGTGGGCCCGCTGGCCACTGCCAGCCAGCTCAGGTCGGTGCTGAACTACATCGCCATCGGCAGGACCGAGGCCCGCCTGCTGTGCGGCGGCGAGCAGTTGACGGAAGGCGACTACGCACACGGCTACTACGTGACGCCCGCGGTGTTCGGCGGGGTGACGCAGCAGATGCGCATCGCGCGCGAGGAGATCTTCGGGCCGGTACTGACGATCATCGAGGTAGCCGACTACGCCGACGCGCTGGCCCAGGCCAACGATACCGAATACGGCCTGTCCGCCGCCATCTGCACCCGCAACGCGCGCTACGCGCACGCCTTCGCGCACGACATCGAGTCGGGCACCGTCAAGATCAACCGTACGACCACCGGGAACCTGATCAACGCGCCCTTCGGCGGTCTCAAGTGCTCCAGCACCTCGACTTTCCGCGAGTCCGGCCGCGGCGGGCTCGAGTTCTACACCCAGATCAAGACGGTGTACCGCGGCTGCTGATTTCCTTTCCCCCACCTTTTCTCTCCCTACGCGCCCATGAAAACCGCACTCAAGCTCGAACTCGCAGAAGCCCGCCACATGATCGCCGCGGCGATCCGCAAGGCGCAGGAGATCGGCGTCCTGGAAACCATCTGCATCGCCGACGACGGCGGCTATCCGATCGCCATGGACCGCATGGACGGCGCCCGCATCACCGGCCCGCAGATCGCCTGGAACAAGGCCTTCACCGCGGCCGGGCACAAGCGCTCGACCCATCTCTTCACCACGCCGCCCAACGGGCCGGCGCTGCCCGGCAACGAGGCCTTCGGCATCCAGCTGAGCTTCGAGGGCCGGTTCGCGGCCTTCGTGGGGGGGTTCCCGATCGTGGTGGACGGCGCGGTCATCGGCGGCATCGGCCTGTCGGGCGGCAACGGCGAGCAGGACACGAAGTGCGGCGTGGCCGCGCTGCAGGCGCTGCACGAGCGGCTCGCGCCGCAGGGCCACGCCGTGCTGGTCGAGGCCGACATCAAGAAGTAAGGCAGCCCCAAGCCCGTGGAGTTGAGCATGGTTCATCGCATCCATCTGCTGGAGACCGGCGAAGCGTTCGATGCAGCGCCGGACGAATCCCTCCTCGACGCCGCCCTGCGCCAGGGACTGCGGCTGCCGCACGAGTGCCAGTTCGGCAGCTGCGGCACCTGCCGCGTCAAGATCGCCACGGGCAGCGTGGCCTATGAGGACTTCCCCCCGGGACTGTCGCCCGAAGAGGCGGCCGAGGGTTATGCGCTGGCCTGCCAGGCGCGCGCCACGAGCGACCTGGCGATCAGCCCGGCGCGCCGGCTCGCGCCCTGCTCCGAGCCCGCGCGCCACATGGCCACAGTGACCTCGGTGCGCGCGATCGGGGAGGACGTGCTGCACCTGGCGCTGGAACTGCCGCCCGGGGCGCAGCTGTTGTATCGTGCCGGCCAGTACGTCAACATCCAGTTGCCCGAGGGCGGGCACCGCAGCTTCTCGATGGCCTCGCGGCCGCACCCGCGCGCCATCGACTTCCACATCCGCCGCATCCCGCAGGGCCGCTTCACGAATGGGCACGCCACGCAACTGCGGCCCGGCGACACGCTGCCGGTTGAACTGCCGCTGGGAACCTTCTGCTACCACGAGGAAGACTACCGGCCGCTCATCATGGTGGCGACCGGCACCGGCCTGGCCCCGATCAAGAGCATCCTCGAGTCGCTGATGGACTGCGAAGACTGCCCGCCCGTGAGCCTGTATTGGGGCATGCGCAGCGAGGCCGGGCTGTACCTGCACGACGAGATCATGCGCTGGGCCGAGCGCCTGTGCGAGTTCCGCTACGTGCCGGTGCTGTCGCGCGCGGGTGCGGGCTGGACGGGCCGGCGCGGCCACGTGCAGCAGGCGGTGCTGGAGGATTTCGACGACCTGTCGGAGCACGCGATCTACCTCTGCGGCTCGCCCGCGATGATCGCCGACGCCAAGCGGGAGTTCCTGGCGCGCAACGCCAGCATCGACCATATGTACAGCGACAGCTTCACCTTTCAATCGGCCGCCGCGCCGCAGGCGGCGGCGCTGGCCTGACGGACCTCGCCATGGACCTCGCCATCGCAGGCCGCGGCGCACTGGTTTTCGGCGGCAGCCGCGGCATGGGCCGCGCCTGTGCGCAGCAGTTGGCCCTGGAGGGCGTGCGCGTGGTGATCGCCGCGCGCACCGAAGCCACGCTGCGCCAGGCCGCGGCCGAGCTGACGGCACAGGCCGGCACGCCGGTAGGCTGGGTGGTGGCGGACATCACCACGGCCGCCGGGCGCGATGCCGCGCTGGCCGCCTGCCCCGCGCCCGACATCCTGGTGAACAACGCCGACGGCCGCCCGCCCGGCGACTTCCGCGAATGGACGCCCGAGGACTGGCACGCGGCGCTGGACGCGATGATGGTCGGCCCGATCGAGATGATCCGGCGCACGGTGGACCCGATGCTGGAGCGCGGCTTTGGCCGTATCGTCAACATCGTCTCGCGCAGCGTGAAGACGCCTGCGGCCGAGCTGGGCCTGTCCAACGGCGCCCGCTCGGGCCTCGTGGGCTTCGTCGCCGGCGTGGCGCGCCAGACCGTGCGGCGCAACGTGACGATCAACAATATCCTGCCCGGCGCCTTCGCCACCGATGCGCAGCGGCACCACATCGAGGGGATGATCGCCAAGGGCGAGACCAAGAGCTTCGAGCAGCTGTGGGACGAGCGCGGCCGCGACAACCCCGCAGGCCGCTTCGGCGAGGCGGCCGAAGTCGGCGGACTCTGCGCCTACCTGTGCTCGGCACAGGCCGGCTACATCACCGGGCAGAGCCTGATGATCGACGGCGGGGCGTATCCGGGGACCTTCTAGGCCTCGGCCGGCACGGGTGCTGCGACCAGGCGCTCGACCACCCCGGCCACCGGCAGCACGTCGCCGAAGAACAGCATCCAGTTGTGCAGCGACTGCACGTGCTCCTCGGGCGTGACGGCGGACAGCGCGTCTTCCACCATCACCGTGGCGTAGTCCATCATCATCGCGTCGCGTGCGGTGGATTCGCAGCAGACGTTGGTCACCGTGCCGCCCACCAGCACGGTCTCGATGCCGCGCGCCTGCAGCACCTCGTGCAGCGTGGACGAGCCCGGCACCAGCGCGCTGTAGCAGCGCTTGACCACGCGCGGGTCCTCGGGCCTGGCGTCGAGACCGGGGGCAAGCTCGAAGCCCTGGTGCGACCGGCTGAGTTCACGCAAGCGCCGCGCACTGCGCTCGGGTGTCAGCATGCGGGCATGGTGGTGCGACCAGAAGCGCTCGGCACCGTCCGAGCAGGTCTGCACCCAGACCACGGTACCGCCCGCGTCGCGCAAGGCATTGGCCAACTGGTTGACCTTGCCGAAGGTGGCCCGCGAAGATGCGCATTCGCCCTGGTAGCCGGGCTGGGTGTAGTAGTTCTGCAGGTCGACCACCACGAAGGCGGTGCGGTTCGCGTCGAAGTGCCCGTGGGGATGCAGGCAGCCCTGCCGCGCCACCACGCGCTCGACGATCCAGGCGGGGAAATCCATGGAATGCTCCTTCGTGCGGCGTGTCAGCCGTAGCGGCGCGACAGCCGGCTCTCCACGCGGGAAACGACCAGATACATCAGCGCCGACATCAGCGCGAGCACCACGATGGCGGTCATGACGACGTTGAGCTTGAAGACCTGGCTGCCGTTGACGATGAGGAAGCCTAGTCCCTCGCTGGCCGACTGGAACTCGCCCACGATCACGCCCACCAGCGACAGGCCGATGTTCATCTTGAGCGCCGCGATCATGGTCGGCACGCTGCCCGGCAGCACCACCAGGCGCAGCACCTGCGCGCGGCTGGCGCCGAGCGTGGTGGCGAGCTTGATCTTGTTCGGGTCGATAGCCTGGAAGCCCTCGTATACCACCATGATGGTCACGAAGAGCGCAATGGCCACCGCCATGCCGTACACCGAGTACTCGGAGCCGAGCCAGATGTAGAGGATGGGCACGAAGGCGATCTTGGGCATGGCGTTGGCCACCACCAGGAACGGGTCGAGCACCTTGTTGGCGTAGTCCGACCACCAGAGCCCGGCGGCGATCGCGATGCCCAATACCATGCTCAGGACGAAGCCGACCAGCGTGGCGCGGAAGGTGGCCCAGGTGTGCGTCAGAAGGCTGCCGTTCTGCAGCAGGTCGAGGAAGGTCGGCCACAGCGCGCTGGGGTAGCTGGTGAGCATCGGGTTGACGACCTTGGTGCGCGCCAGCAGTTCCCACAGCCCGAAGAAGGCGACCAGCAGCAGCAGCCGGCCCACCACCACGAGGGTCTTCTCGCGGCGCTGGCGGCGCAGCCAGCGTGCGTACGCGGGACTCGGCACGCGCGCGGGCGTGGTGGCTGCCGGCAGGGCCATGGCAGGAGCGGTGTCGATGTCGGCGGTCATGCTCAGCCCTCCACGTGCACGTCGAGCTCGTCCCAGAGCGTGCTGAAGTAACGGTTGAATTCGGGCAGGCCGCGCACCTCGAACGGCGTGGGCCGCCGGCCATGGCTGGGAAACAGCATGCGGTGCTCGGACTTGATGCGCCCGGGCCGGCGCGACAGCACCACCACCCGGTCGGTCATGGCGATGGCCTCGCCGATGTCGTGCGTCACCAGCACCACCGACTTGCCCTCGCTGCGCAGCACCTCGACCACCTCGTCGGCGATGGCCAGGCGGGTCTGCGAGTCGAGCGCGGAGAACGGCTCGTCCAGCAGCACCACGTCGGGGTTGGTGACCAGCGTGCGCGCCAGCGCCACGCGCTGGCGCATGCCGCCGGAGAGCTGGCGCGGGTAATGGTGCAGGAAGTCGCCCATGCCGCACTTGTGCAGCAGGTGGATGGCGCGCTCGCGGGCCTCGCGCGGGTCGCGCTTCTGGATCTGCGCGCCGAGCAGCGCGTTGTCCAGGATCGTGCGCCATTCGTAGAGGTAGTCCTGCTGCAGCATGTAGCCGATGCTGGGCGAAGGCCCGCTGACCGGGCGCCCGTCGACCGTCACGCTGCCCGAGGAGGGCTCCAGGATGCCGGCGATGATCGACAGCAGCGTGCTCTTGCCGCAGCCCGACTGGCCGATGATGCTGACGAATTCGCCCGGCGCCACCGCCAGCGAGATGTCGTCGATGGCCTGGGTCTCGCCCTGCGGGGTGAAGTAGCGCAGGCCGACGTTGCGCACGTCGATGCGCGGCAGCGCCGCGCCGTCCTGGAGGGAGCGGCCCATCAGTCGACCTTCGAGGCGAAGTCGGTCACCACGATCTGCTCGTACTTCACGCGCTTGCCGGCGTCGAGCACGCCGCTGGCGGAGAGCATGTCCTGTAGCCGGTCGGTGGCGGCCTTCTCGACCAGGGGCGTGGTCTTCCAGAGCTTGTAGCCGCGGTAGCGCTCGATGGCACGCACCAGCTCGGGCTGCGATACGCCGGGGAAGTACTCCGCGACATGGGCGGCCAGGTCGCCCGCCGGGGCGGTCTGTACGTACTTCTGGGCGCGGGCCACCGCGCGGGTCCAGGCCTGCAGCACCTCGGGGTTCTTCTGCATGTAGACGTCGGTGGTGGTGAACACGGTGTAGTCGACCGGCCCGACCTCGTTGCCGATGGCGGCCATCACGTAGCCAGTGCCGTCCTTCTCCAGGTTGCCGGCCTCGGGCTCGAGGAAGATCGCGTAGTCGTTCTGGCCGGCCAGCCAGGCACCGGTGCGCGCAGCGGGTCCGATGTTGCTGACCAGCTTCAGGTCCTTCTTCGGGTCCAGACCGTGCTTGCGCAAGGCCGCTTCCAGGAATACGTCGGGGTTGGACCCCGGCCGGAAGGACATGAGCGACTTGCCCTTGAGCTGGTTCCAATTGAACGGTCCACTGGCCGGCTTGCGCGACATCAGCAGGAAACCGTCGGTGGCAGTGAGCCCGGCGAAGATCTTCGGCTTGACCGGAGATTCGCTGTTGGCGACGTATACGGAGGCCTCGGGGCCGATCAGCACGATGTCGGCGCTGCCGGACAGGAGGGCGGCCATGCCCTTGTCCGTGCCCTGGGAGGTCTTCATGGCCACGTCCAGGCCTGCGTCCCGGAAGTAGCCGCGCTGCAACGCGACATACATCGGCAGATACAGCACGGAGCGGATGACTTCCTCGTACCGCACCTTGGTCGGCGGCCTGGCCGGCTGGGCGCCGACCTGCGCGGCCGAAGCCAGCAGGCCGACGGCCACCAGGGCGGGGGCGAGGCGGCGCAGCAGCGCCGGCATATGGATGTACGAATTGAACATAGGCCTCCAGAGCGTGGGGGAAACTCAATACAGTATGCAAAATGCAAGCCAACCGGCTTCTGCATAGGGCTGGTAGAGGCCCGATCTGCACATCCCTCAATGCACTGACCTGGGGCCAAACCTGCATTTTTGGCGGCGTCCGTGCGTGATATCGATCGTAACCGCACCTTTTCGGAACGACCATGGCAACGCGGAGTGGGTTTTCCCGCATGGCTCATTTTTTGCGTGATTGGAATACTGTATACCGCAATCGCGCGATACCTTGCTCTGCATCAACCCAACCACGAGGTTTCCTTCTCCATGGACTCCACCGCCATCACCGCTGCCCACTGGGTCTATCTCCTGGGGGTCGGCGTCATCGTCCTGACGATGATCTTTCGCGCCAACGTGGTCGTGCCATCCATCCTTGCCACCTTCTGCGTCGCGCTGGCCTGGTCGCACAGCCCCGTCACAGCCCTGGGGAGCATCTTCACCGCGAGCTTCGTGGCGGCCAAGGAGCTGTTCAACATCTTCCTGGTGATCGCACTGATGACGGCGCTGCTGAATGCGCTCAAGGAACTGCGCTCGGACATCCGCATGGTCGAGCCCTTCCGCGCGGTCATGAAGAACGGCCACACCGCCTACTTCATCCTGGCCGGCATCACCTACTTCATCTCGCTGTTCTTCTGGCCCACGCCGGCCGTGCCGCTGGTCTCGGCGGTGCTGCTGCCGGCGGCCATCGCGGCCGGACTGCCGCCGCTGGCCGGCGCCGTGGCGATCGCCATCGCGGGCCAGGGCATGGCGCTGTCGTCCGACTACGTGATCGGCGTGGCGCCCGGCATCAGCGCCAAGGCCGCCGGCGCGGCCGTCAGCGCGGCCGTGGTGGCCGATCGCGCACTGGTGCTGTCGCTGATCGTCGGCGGCATCGCGCTGACGCTGGGCTACCTTTCGCTGCGCAGGCAGATCAGGCCCGCCAGCAATGCGCTGCTGGTGGCCTGGCAGGCGCAGTCCAGCGGCAGCGAGACGGCGCGCCTGGAAGATGCCGGCACCTTCGACAAGGCCGAACTGGCGCGCGGCACCGACGGCCGCGGCCCGCTGCTGAGCGACGCGCAGGTCGAAGGCGAACTCTCCGCCGTGTCGCAACGCCGTATCGGCTGGTCAAAGCTGTTCGCGGTGCTGACGCCCGTGGCCTTCCTGGCGGTGATCTTCACCATGATCGCGCCCAAGCTCATGCCCTCGCTGCCGCCGCTGCGCGGCGGCGAGGCGGCCACGCTGGTGGGCGGCATGGCCGCCCTGCTGATGATCCTGGCCTCGCTCGCGGCCGAAGGCCCGCGCCGCATGCTCGACGTCAGCGCCGACCACATCACCAGCGGCTTCGTCTTCGCCTTCAAGGCCATGGGCTCGGTGCTGCCGATCGCGGGCTTCTTCTTCATCGGCGCGGGCGAGACCGCCGGCCCCATCCTCAACATCGCCCAGGGCACTACCCCGCCCCACCTGCTGTTCGAACTGATCCAGGCGGCCGAACACCTGATTCCGCAGAGCCACCTGTTCGTGGCCTTCGGCATCCTGATCGTCGGCATGATCACCGGCATCGACGGTTCGGGCTTCGCCGGCCTGCCGCTGACCGGCTCGCTTTCCGGCGCGCTGGCTCCTGCCGCCGGCATGGACGCGGCCACGCTGGCGGCCATCGGCCAGATGGGCGCGGTGTGGACCGGCGGCGGCACGCTGGTGGCCTGGTCCTCGCTGATCGCCGTGGCGGGCTTTGCCCGCGTGCCGGTGCTCTCGGCGGTGCGGGCGCTGCTGGTGCCCGTGGTCAGCGGGCTGCTGGTGGCCACGGTCTGCGCGGTGTTCCTCTGGAGCTGACCGCATGCCGGGGCGTCCAGACGCACCCCTGCCGTCCGCCATGGGCGTGCAGGGTGCCGAATGCATGGTGGCCACCGGCCACCCCCTGGCGTCGCAGGCCGCGCAGCGCGTGCTGCGGGCCGGCGGCAGCGCGGTGGATGCGGCGATTGCGGCCGACGCCGTGCTGGGCGTGGTCGAACCCATGGCCACCGGCATCGGCGGCGACATGCTGGCCATGGTGGTGCAGGCCGACGGCACCCCCGTCTCTTACAACGGCACCGGCCGGGCCCCCGCCGGGCTGCATGCCGCGCTCGTCGCGGCGCTGCCCGACGCGCGCATCCCAGAGCGGCATCCCTACGCCGTGACGGTGCCCGGCGCGGTGCGCGGCTGGCACGACATGCACGTACGCTTCGGCCGCCTGCCCTGGGCCGAGCTGCTGCAGCCCGCCATCGCCGCCGCCCGCGACGGCTTTGCCGTGGCCCCGGTGTGCGCCCGTGAATGGGCGCTGTTTGCCAAGGTGCTGCTGCGTGACGCGGCCAGCAGCGCGCTCTACCAGGCGCAGACGCCACCCCAGGCCGGCACGCGCTTTGCCAACCCGGCGCTGGCCCGCGTGCTGCAGGCCATTTCCGTGGACGGCCCCGATGCCTTCTACCAGGGCACGCCGGCACGCGCCGCCGCCGCCAACGTGCAGGCCCTGGGCGGTGTGCTGTCCGAGCAGGACTTCCACACGCACAGCGGCCACTTCTGCGCGCCGGCCGCCACGCAGTTCCGGGGCCTGACGGTGCTCGAATGCCCGCCCAACACGCACGGCGTGGCGGTGCTGCGGGCGCTGGATACGCTCTCGCCACAGGCACTGGACCCCACCGACCCGCAGACCACGGTGCGCGCCGTGCAGGCCATGGACGAAGCCATGCAGTGGGCACAGAAGACCGTGGCCGACCCCGGCGGCAACACCGTCTGCACGGTGGTGGTCGACGGCGACGGCCTGGCCGTTACGCTGATGACCAGCGTCTTCAAGCGCTTTGGCTCCGGCATCGCCGCACCGGGTTGCGGCTTCGTGCTGCAGAACCGCGGCTTCGGCTTCTCCAGGCCCGGCCACCTCAACGGCCCCGCGCCGGGCAAGCGCCCCTACCACACGGTGGTGCCCGGTGCTGCGCTGCGCGATGGGCGCTTCCACGCCGCCTTTGGCGTGGTCGGGGGCGCCATGCAGCCGCAGGGCCAATTGCAACTGCTGCTGCGTGTGGCGGCCTGGGGCGAGCCGCTGCAGGCGGCGCTGGACGCGCCGCGCTGGCGGCTCGAGTCCGCGTCGGCCCTGGCTCTCGAGGCCGGCACGCCCGAGCCCGTCACCCGGGCCTTGCGCGCGGCGGGCTACGCCGATCCGGCTGGCGTGGGTGAACTGGGCGGCCGCAGCGACTTCGGCGGCGCCCAGTGGGCCATGCGCCTGCCCGACGGCCGGCTGGCAGGCGCCTCCGACAAGCGCAAGGACGGCCTGGCGGCGGGCTGGTAGCGCACGGCGCGTCTCCTTCCTCCTGGTTCCGCGTCCCGCCTTACCCCCATGCACACGCTTGCCCTGCTCGACACCCTCGACCTCAGCCTGCTGCGCTATGCGTGCATGGGCCTGGTGATTGCCGCTGGAGCCTTCCTGCAGGGGGTGGGCGGCCTGGGCTTTGCCATGTTCTCCGCGCCAGTGGCGGGGCTCTTCTTTCCCGAGCTTGCGCCAGGCCCGCTGCTGGTGCTGGGGGGCTCGCTCTCCGGGCTGTCGGCCCTGCGCGAGCGCCAGTCCATTGATTGGCAGGCGGTGCGCAGCGCGCTGGCCGGGCGCGTGGCCGGCACGCTGGCCGCCGCCGGCGTGATGGCGGTGTTCTCGCAACGCCTGCTCGCGGTGACCTTCGCGCTCATGATCCTGGCCGGCGTGGGCCTGAGCGTGGCCGGCCGCAGCTTGCGGCCGAGCCAGCGCAACATCGCTGCGGCGGGCGTGGCCTCGGGCCTGATGGGCACCATCACCTCGGCCGGCGCACCGCCCTTTGCATTGGTGATGCACGGCATGCCACCAGCCCAGATGCGTTCCTCCCTGGGCTGCATCTTCGGCGTCGGCGCGGCCGTGTCGTTGGCCCTGCTGGCGGCGGTGGGCGACTTCACCGTGGCCAAGCTGGTGCTGGGCCTGTCGCTGTCGCCCTTCATGGTCGGCGGCTTCCTGCTGTCGAGCCGGCTCACGCACCGGGTCGACCCGCGCCGCACGCGGAACATCCTGCTGTCGCTGGCGGCGCTGGGCGCCCTCGGCATCCTCGCGCGCTCGCTGCTGCCCTGAATGCGGCGACGCCCGCCAACCCCTCTCGCGCTTCACCCCTGCGCCATGATCAAGATTCCCGCGCTGGCGGACCGGCCGGCGGCGGTCAAGCCCTCCGGCCTGCGAAGCTGACCACGGCGCGGCGCGGGCGGATGGGCGGCAGTCCGCTCAGCCGCCCAGCCCCACGAACATGTTCTGCACGTCGTCGTGCGCGTCGATGGCGGCCAGGAAGGCTTCCACCTCTTCCAGCGCCTCGGCGCTCAGCGTGGCCGGATCGACCGGGTTCTTCGCCTTGTAGCCGAGCCTGGCCGACAGCACCGTGAAGCCCTGCGCCGGCAGCGCGCGGCTCACCAGGTCCAGGTCGGTCGGGTCGGTCAGGAACAGGGTCGTGCCCTCGTCCGTGCCGGGCTCGAAATCCTGCGCGCCGGCCTCGATGGCGGCCAGCTCCGGGTCGGCGCCCGGCGTGGCGGGCTCGGCCTCGATCATGCCAAGGTGGTCGAAATCCCAGGCCACCGAGCCCGATGTGCCGAGCTGGCCCTTGCGGAACAGCACGCGCATCTCGGGCGCGGTGCGGTTCACGTTGTCGGTCAGGCACTCGACCATCACCGGCACGCGGTGCGGGCCATAGCCCTCGTACATCACATGCTCGAAGTTCACGGCCTCGCCGGTGAGCCCCGCGCCCTTCTTGATGGCCCGCTCCAGCGTGTCCTTGGGCATGGACGCCTTGCGCGCCTGCTCCACCACCAGCCGCAGCCTGGAGTTGGCGGCCGGGTCCGCGCCGCTGCGCGCAGCGACCATGATTTCCTTGGCGAGCTTGCCGAAGAGCTTGCCGCGCGCGTCTGCGGCGGCGGCCTTGCCTTTGGCTTTCCATTGGGCGCCCATGGGTGGTGTCCTTGATTCGGTGTGCGTGGCGACGCTTGTTGGGAGACGGCCTGTCGGGGCCGGGAGGTCGTGGTTATAACCTTCGGGAGCCCATGCCGGACTGATCGCACAATCCTCGAACCCGCCCCGCCCATCTCACGCCCACGACCTCATGCGCGACGACAGCATCGATTTTCTTTCCCACAACCGCGCCGCCTGGGATCGGCAGGCCGCCGAAGAGCGCGAGTGGTCGCGCCCCGTCGGCAGCGAGCAGATCGCCGCCGCCCGCAACGGCGACTGGCGCGTGCACCTCACCCCGCGCCCGCTGCCCGAGGGGTGGCTCGGCGACGTCAGGGGACGGCGCATTCTCTGCCTTGCCTCGGCGGGCGGCCAGCAGGCGCCGGTGCTCGCGGCGGCCGGCGCGCGGGTCACGGTGTTCGACCTGTCGGACGAGCAGCTCCGCCAGGACCGCAGGGTCGCCGAGCGCGACGGCCTGGAACTGGCGACGGTGCAGGGCGACATGCGCGACCTCGGCGTCTTTGCCGATGCGCAGTTCGACTGCGTCTTCCACCCGATCTCCAACCTCTACGTGCCCGATGTCCGTCCCGTGTGGCGCGAATGCCATCGCGTACTGCGCCCCGGCGGCGCCTTGCTGGCGAGCTTCTACAACCCGGTGGTCTTCATCGGCGACCGCGACCCGTCACTGGCGGCGCAAGGGCTGGTGCGTCCGCTGTACAAGCTGCCGTACGCCGACCTGGATGCCCTCCCTCGGGAGGCGCTGGAGAAGAAGCGGCGGAACGGCGAGGCCTTCGTGTTCGGCCATTCGCTCGGCGACCTGATCGGCGGGCAACTGGCGGCGGGTTTCCTGATCGATGGGTTCTACGAAGACGCGCAGCCCCATCCGCGCTTCGTGCTCGACCGCTTCATGCCGACCTTTCTCGCAACACGGGCGCTGAAGCGTCAGCCGGGGCGACATGAAGGCGGCGACCCGCAGGCCTAAGGCAACGCTGAACAAGTCCCTCGCGTGTCGCGCATCCCTGCTGTGGGCGGTCTGCGGCGTTGCAAATCCTCGCCATAGCTGCGGCTATGGCTGCGGTTTGCGCCTTGCATCCCATCCCACAC
>NZ_JAELTO010000061.1 GCF_016428875.1 Xylophilus sp. ASV27 | reverse complement strand
CCCCCCCCCCCCCCCCCCCCCCCCCCCCCCCCCCCCCCCCCCCCCCCCCCCCCCCCCCCCCCCCCCCCCCCCCCCCCCCCCCCCCCCCCCCCCCCCCCCCCCTTTTTCACGCAGAAGACGGCATACGCGATTTCCTGTACGGTCTCGTGGGCTCGGAGATGTGTATAAGAGACAGCGGCCGATCCGCTCGGCGACCTGGCCGCCAGCCGCTCCGCCCGGGCCGCCGGCCCGGCCGTGCCGCCGCCGGGCAATGCCGAGCCCTTCGAATACTTCATCCAGGCCGGCGCCTTTCGCACCAGCGAGGACGCCGAGGCCCAGCGCGCGCGCCTGGCCATCATGGGCTGGGAGGCCCGCGTCACCGAGCGCGAGCAGGCCGGCCGCACCGTCTACCGGGTGCGCGTGGGCCCCTTCGTGCGGCGCGACGAGGCCGACCGCCTGAAGGAGCGGCTCGACGTCGCCGGCATGGATTCCACCCTGGTGCGCGTGCAGCGCTGAACTTTTCCGGCGCACCGCACCTCAGACCCGTTCAAGGAGAACCACAGTCCATGCTCAACCGACGCAAATTCAACCTGTCCGCCGCCACCGCTGCCGTGGCGGCCACCGCGCTGCCGCTGGCGTGGACGGCCCCGGCCCGCGCCCAGGGCGCAGCGCCCAAGGCCGGCAAGGACTATGTGGTGCTCAAGAAGCCGGTCGCGGTCGATGCCCCGGCCGGCAAGGTCGAGGTGGTCGAGTTCTTCTGGTACAACTGCCCGCACTGCGCCGCCTTCGAGCCCGCCTTCGAGCGCTGGGCCAAGGCCCAGCCGGCCGACGTGACGATCAAGCGCGTACCGGTGTTCTTCCGCGACGACTTCCTGCCGCAGCAGAAACTCTTCTACGCGCTCGAGGCCCTGGGCAAGGTCCCGGAACTGCACGTCAAGGTCTTCACCGCCATCCACACCGAGCGCCAGCAGCTCAACCGCGACGGCCAGATCACCGACTGGGTGGCCAAGCAGGGCGTGGACAAGGCCAAGTTCCTCGAGGCCTATAACTCCTTCTCCGTCGCGGCCAAGGTCAAGCGTGCCGCGCAGTTGCAGGACCAGTACCAGATCGAGGGCGTGCCGGCGCTGGGTATCGCCGGCCTCTACACCACCGACGGCTCCATGGCCGGCAGCATGGACCGCGCGCTGCAGGTGACCGACCTGCTGATCGCCGAAGCCCGCAAGAAGGGCTGAGCTTTCTGCCCTCTCGACGAAGGCCCGTGCATGCGGGCCTTTGTCGTCTGGCCCTGCACCATACGGCCGGGTTCGGGGGCAAGACACCGGATCGCGCGGTATTTGTCCCACAGGCGTGGGCGGGGGCTGCATCGTCGTTAGAATGCCTGCAAGATTCGTGCCCTTATGAGACTTCCCCTCGCTTCCCTTTTTCTCGCCATGCTCGCCCTGCTGTCGGCCGGTGCCGCGCAAGCCGAGAAGGCCGACCGCACCAAGCCCGCCAACATCGAGTCCGATGCCCTGCGGCACGATGGCCTGCAGCAGATCAGCGTCTTCACCGGCAACGTCGTGATGACCAAGGGCACCATCGTGATCCGCGGCGGGCGGCTCGAGGTGCGGCAGGACCCCGACGGCTACCAGTACGGGCTCGTCACAGCCGAGCCGGGCAGGCTCGCCTACTTCAAGCAGAAGCGCGACAGCGCCCCGGGCGCGCCTGACGAATTCATCGAGGGCGAGGGCGAGACCATCGACTACGACGGCAAGGCCGACCGGGTCAAGTTTATCAAGCGTGCCGTGGTGCGCCGCCTGGTCGGCGGCAGCGTCAACGACGAGGTGCGCGGGGACGTCATCGTCTACAACAACATCACCGACGTGTCCACCGTCGAGGGCGGCCCGGCCGCCGGCAGCGCCCAGAACCCGGGCGGCCGGGTGCGGGCGGTGCTCGTGCCCAACAGCACGCCGGCCGCGTCCGGCACCCCGGCGGTGGCGCCAGCCGGCGCGCCCGCGCTGCGTCCCAGTACCAAGTTGAACGGGGCTCCGCAATGAGCGGCGCCGCGGTGACGGCCGGGCCCGAGGCGCCCGGCGGCCATGTCCATGCCGATGCCGGCAGCCGGCTGGAGGCGCGCCACCTGCGCAAGGCCTATGGCAGCCGCACCGTGGTCAAGGACGTGTCCCTGTCGGTGCAGAAGGGTGAAGTGGTCGGCCTGCTCGGCCCCAACGGCGCGGGCAAGACCACGTCCTTCTACATGATCGTGGGGCTGGTGCGCTCCGACGGCGGCGACATCCGGATCGACGGCCAGCCGATCGACCGGCTGCCGATCCACCGCCGCTCGCGCCTGGGCCTGTCCTACCTCCCGCAGGAGGCCTCGATCTTCCGCAAGCTCACGGTGCAGGAGAACGTGCGCGCGGTGCTGGAGCTGCAGCACGACGAGCACGGCCAGCCACTGGGCAAGCCTGAGATCGAGGCGCGCCTGACCGCGCTGCTGGCCGAGCTGCGAGTGGAGCACCTGCGCGATTCGCCCGCGCTCGCGCTCTCCGGCGGCGAGCGCCGCCGCGTGGAGATCGCCCGCGCGCTGGCGACCCAGCCGCGCTTCATCCTGCTGGACGAGCCCTTCGCCGGCATCGACCCGATCGCCGTGATCGAGATCCAGCGCATCATCGGCTTCCTCAAGGACCGCGGCATCGGCGTGCTGATCACCGACCACAACGTGCGCGAAACGCTGGGCATCTGCGACCACGCCTTCATCATCAGCGACGGCCGGGTGCTGGCCCAGGGCACGCCCGGGGAGATCGTGGAAAACGCCGACGTGCGCCGCGTCTACCTGGGTGAACACTTCAGGATGTAATGGTTCACCCCCAGGCTTTGCACTGCGTGTCTGCGCCAACCCCCTTCCGGGGGCGGGCCGGCCGCTTCGGGCGGCCGTGCGCGGCGGCCCCTTGGATGGCGGCGAGCTGTGCTTTGCACAGCCGCCTGGGGAGTGGCGCTTCGGTATGAAACAGGGTTTGTCGCTGCGGGTTTCGCAGCATCTGGCGCTGACGCCGCAGCTGCAGCAGTCGATCCGGCTGCTGCAGCTCTCCACGCTGGAGCTGAGCCAGGAGGTCGAGCAGATGCTCGACGACAACCCCTTCCTCGAACTGACGCAGGAAGAGGCCGCGCGCGAGGAGTTCGGCCTGGCGCAGGCCGACACGCCGGCGCTGGAAGACGGCCCGGCGGGCGAAGATGCTACATTTTCTATAGCTGGAAGCCAAGACAGTACCTCGGCTTCCGCCACAAATGACCTGCAATCCGAGGGCGAGTCCCAAGGCGAGCGCCTGGACGAGCCCGGCTGGGAGGGCGACGGCGGCGTCGACGTCGCGCCCGATGACAGCGAGTGGGGCGGCGACGCGCCCGCGCGCAAGAACAACCTGGGCGAAGACGGCGAGGTCGACGCCACCGAACTCGCGCGCAGCCAGGAGTCGCTGCAGTCGCACCTGCACCGGCAGGCGCTGGCGCTGCGGCTCTCGCCCGAGGACAGCGCCGCGTTGCGCTTCCTGATCGAATCGCTCAACGACGACGGCTACCTGGAAGACTCGCTGCCCTCGCTCGCGCTCGGACTGGCAGGCCATGGCGAGGAACAGGCCGAAGAGGTCGAGGAACTGGTGCACCGCTTCACCGTCGCCCTGCGCCTGCTGCAGCACCTGGATCCGGCCGGCGTCGGCGCGCGCGACCTGCGCGAGTGCCTGACCCTGCAACTGCGCGCGCTGCAGGATTCCGAGGACGACGACGCCGCCGACCCCGAGGTGCTCGCGGCCGCGCTGACGATCTGCGCCCAGCCCATGGAACTGCTGGCACGGCGCGACGTCAAGCGCCTGATGGCCGCCTGCGGTGCCGACGAGGACACCACGCGCGCGGCCATGGCGCTGATCGCGCGGCTCGAGCCCAAGCCCGGGCGCCGCTTCGTCGACGTCGAGCGCAACATCGTCGTGCCCGACGTCATCGTGCGCCGCATCGGGCGCGGCACCCAGGTGCGCTTCCAGGTGCAGCTCAATGCCGAGGTCATGCCGCGCCTGCGCGTGCACGACATCTACGCCAGCGCGTTGCGCCAGCACAAGGGCGAGGGCAGCGCCGCGCTGCAGCAGCGCCTGCAGGAGGCGCGCTGGTTCATCAAGAACATTCAGCAGCGCTTCGACACCATCCTGCGCGTCTCCAACGCCATCGTCGAGCGGCAGAAGAACTTCTTCGTACACGGCGAACTGGCCATGCGCCCGCTGGTGCTGCGCGAGATCGCCGACGAACTGGGCCTGCACGAATCCACCATCAGCCGCGTCACCACCGCCAAGTACATGGCCACGCCCCACGGCACCTTCGAACTGAAGTACTTCTTTGGCTCGGCGCTCGGCACCGAGACCGGCGGCAATGCCTCGAGCACCGCCGTGCGCGCGCTGATCAAGCAGTTCGTCGCCTCCGAGAACGCCAAGAAGCCGCTGTCGGACAGCCAGATCTCCGAGATGCTCAAGGAGCAGGGCATCGAATGCGCGCGCCGCACCGTGGCCAAGTACCGCGAGGCGCTGCGCATCGCGCCGGCCAACCTGCGCAAAGCGCTGTAGCGCTTCCCGCCGCCGTGGCGCACAGCGCGCCCTGCGGCTTGCCGACACACCCCTTATTCTTGGGGGCTTCCAATGAACCAGATCCAACTCTTCCTCCCCTGCGCCGCCGGCGTCGAGGGCTTTCTTGCCGACGAGGTGCACCGGCTGACCGGCCTCATGGGCATGGACCTGCAGACCCTGCGCGGCGGCGCGCTGCTGCGCGCCTCCTGGCAGGACGCCATGCTGCTCAACCTGCACAGCCGGCTGGCGCAGCGGGTGCTGGTGCAGCTCTCGCTCACGCCCTACCGCCATGAGAACGATCTGTACGCCGCGGCCTCCGACGTCGCCTGGGAGATCTGGTTCACCACGCGCCAGACCTTCAAGGTCGAGGTCACGGCCCAGCACAGCCCGCTGCAGAGCCTGAACTTCGCGGCGCTCAAGGTCAAGGACGCGATTGCCGACCGCTTCCGCCACAAGCGCGGCGAGCGGCCCAGCGTGGACACCCAGCGGCCCGACGTGCGGGTGCACCTGCACCTGACCACCGACACCGCCACGCTCTACATCGACACCACGGGCGAGCCGCTGTTCAAGCGCGGCTGGCGCGAGGACAAGGGCGACGCGCCGCTGAAGGAAACCCTGGCCGCGGCCATGATCGCGGCCACCGGCTGGGCCGACGGCGAGGCCGAGGGCTTCGAGGCGCTGCCCCTGTACGACCCCTGCTGCGGCAGCGGCACGGTGGCGATCGAGGCCGCGCAGATCGCCTGCAACGTCGCGCCCGGGCTGCTGCGCCGCTTCGCGTTCGAGAAGCTGCTGCCGTTCCAGCCGCACGTCTGGGCCGGCCTGCGCGAGGAAACGCGCGCCGCCGTCACCGAGCCCGCCGTGCCGATCTTCGGCAGCGACGTCTCGCACCGCATGGTCGACTTCGCCCAGCGCAACGCCGAGCGCGCGGGCGTGGCGCACGCCATCGAGTTCCGTGGCGGCGACGCCCTGCAGCGCATGCCGCCGGCCGCGCGCGGCATGATGCTGCTGAACCCACCCTATGGCGAGCGGATCGAGGCGGGGGGGATCGCCGGGCGCAATGCGGTGCGCACCTCGCGCGATCTCTACCGGCAGCCCGCCGGGCGCGAGCGGGAAGCGGCAGAACCGGGGCGCGGACGCGAGACCGCCCACACCGATGACGGCGGCGACTTCTTTGCCCAACTGGCGGCGCACTGGAAGAAGCACTACGCCGGCTGGAGCGCCTGGATGCTCACACCCGACCTCAAGCTGCCGGGCCGCATGCGGCTGAAGGAGTCGCGCCGGGTGCCGATGTGGAACGGCCCGATCGAATGCCGGCTGTTCCGCTTCGACATCGTGCAGGGTTCGCCGCGCGGTGCTTCCGTGGCGGCCGTGGGCGCCCCGTGACACTGCGCGCCCCATGCCCTGGCACGCCCGACTCGATCTGAACTACCGCCACGCCCTGCAGGGCGGGCAGCCGCGCACCACCGCGCACTTTCTGCACGACGGGCCGCTGCGCATCCTGCAGAGCCTGCACCCCGAAGGCCCGGGCATCTGCCACAACGTGCTGGTGCACCCGCCGGGCGGCCTGGTCGGCGGCGACGTGCTGGACATCCGCGTGGACGCCGCCCCCGGCGCGCACGGGCTGCTGACCACGCCGGGGGCCACGCGCTTCTACCGCTCGCAGGGCGAGACCGCGGTGCAGCGCACGCGCATCCGCCTGCAGCGGGGCGCGCGCCTGGAATGGCTGCCGCTGGAGGCGCTGTGCTACGACGGCTGCCTGGCGGAGAACCGCCTGGTCATGGAGCTGGAACCCGGGTCGCAGCTCATCGGCTGGGACCTGAGCGCCTTCGGCCTGCCGCATGCGCGCAAGCCCTTCCTGCGCGGCCGCCTGCTCCAGCACCTGGAGATGCCCGGCGTCTGGCTGGAGCGCGGCGCCATCGCGGCGGACGATGCGCTGCTGCTCGATTCACCGCTCGGCCTGGCCGGCCACCGCTGCATGGCCTCGGTCTTCCTGGCCAGCGGCACCGCGCTGCCGCGCGAGGCGCGCGAGCGCATGCTGGAGGCCGCGCGCGCCGTGATCGACGCCCATTCCCTGCGCGAGACCGCCGGCGCCACCAGCCCCGACACACGGTTGGTCGTGGTGCGCATCCTGGCACCGGTGGTGGAGCCGGCCATGCAACTGGCGCAACAGGTGCGCGCCGCCTGGCGCGAGGCCTGCTGGGGCCTGGCGCCGACGCGGCCGCGCGTCTGGGCGATGTAGGGGCCGGCATATGCCGGATGCCGCGCGCCGCAGCGCCTACTTGGCAGGCTTCCTGCTTTACCATCGTTGCTCACCAATCCGATGATCTGCCCGAGGCTTCCTGCATGGAACTCACGCCCCGCGAAAAAGACAAGCTCCTGCTCTTCACCGCCGCCCTGCTGGCTGAACGCCGCAAGGAGCGCGGGCTCAGGCTCAACTATCCGGAGGCCGTGGCGCTGATCAGCGCTGCCGTGATGGAGGGCGCGCGCGACGGCAAGACCGTGGCCCAGCTCATGAGCGAGGGCCGCGAGGTGCTGACCCGCGCCGACGTGATGGAGGGCGTGCCCGAGATGATCCCGGACATCCAGGTCGAGGCGACGTTCCCGGATGGCACGAAGCTGGTCACCGTGCACCAGCCGATCGCCTGATCCCTTTTTTTTCAAGGATTCTTCCCATGTCCCGCATCCGTTCCGCCCGCGTGGCCCTGCTGTCCTTCGTGAGTGCGCTGCCGCTGGCGGCGCTGGCCCATACCGGTGTGGACGGTGGCGTCCACCACGGCTTTGCCACCGGCTTTCTGCACCCGCTGACCGGCGCCGATCACTTGGCGGCCATGCTGGCGGTGGGGCTGTGGAGCGCGCTGGCCGCGCGCCGCGCCTGGCCCGACCTGCTGTGGGCGCCGCTGGGCTTCGCCGCCATGCTGCTGGCGGGCGCGCTGGCCGGGCTGGCGGGCGTGCAACTGCCGGGCGTGGAGCCGATGATCGCGGCCTCGCTCCTGGTGCTGGGCCTGCTGGTGCTCACGCGCTGGCGCCTGCCGGGCTTCGCGGCCGCGGCATTGGTCGGCGTATTCGCGGTATTCCACGGCGTGGCGCATGGCCATGAACTGGCCGGCGCGCCGGATGCCGCGCTGACCCTGGCCGGCATGCTCGGCGCCACGCTGCTGCTGCACCTGGGGGGCATTGCGCTGGGATGGGCGCTGCGCCACGCCAACGCCTGGCTGCCGCGCATCGCCGGTGCCGGCGTGGCGCTGCTGGGCGCGGCGCTGCTGACCCGCATGGCCTGAGAGGGGCGGGCATGATTCCCGGCGAACTCATCGTCGACGAGGGCGAGCATGCCCTCAACACCGGCCGCCGCACTGTCACCCTGCTGGTGAAGAACGCGTCGGATCGGCCGATCCAGGTCGGCTCGCACTACCACTTTGCCGAGACCAATGGCGCGCTGGACTTCGACCGCGCCGCCGCGCAGGGCATGCGCCTGAACATCGCCTCGGGCACGGCGGTGCGCTTCGAGCCCGGGCAGCAGCGCACGGTGGAGCTGGTGGACTATGCCGGCCTGCGCGTGGTGTACGGCTTTCGCGGTCTGGTCCAGGGGCAGCTGTAGGCTGCAAATTTGAAGGAAAAAGGCCTGTAGCCCATATTTTACCTGGGCTTATAGCTATAGTTTTCATAGTAAACGGAAGAGATCCCATGGCCACCATCGGACGCCGCGCCTATGCGGAAATCTTCGGCCCCACCGTCGGCGACCGCGTGCGCCTGGCCGATACCGACCTGCTGGTCGAGGTCGAGGCCGACTACACGCTGCGCGCCGGCAGCTACGGCGAAGAGGTCAAGTTCGGCGGCGGCAAGACCATCCGCGACGGCATGGCGCAGTCGCAGCGCACCAACGCCAGCGGCGCGATGGACCTGGTGCTGACCAATGCGCTGATCCTCGACCACTGGGGCATCGTCAAGGCCGACATCGGCATCCAGGATGGCCGCATCGCCTCTATCGGCAAGGCCGGCAATCCGGACACGCAGCCGGGCGTGGACATCGTCATCGGCCCGGGCACCGAGATCCTGAGCTGCGAGGGCAGCATCGTCACCGCCGGCGCGATCGACAGCCACATCCACTTCATCTGCCCGCAGCAGATCGAGGAGGCGCTGGCCGCGGGCACCACCACCATGCTCGGCGGCGGCACCGGCCCGGCCACCGGCACCTTCGCCACCACCTGCACGCCCGGCCCGTGGAACATCGCGCGCATGCTGCAGGCGGCCGACGCCTTCCCGATGAACCTGGGCTTTCTCGGCAAGGGCAATGCCAGCCGCCCCGAGGCGCTGCGCGAGCAGATCGACGCCGGCGTGATCGGCCTGAAGCTGCACGAGGACTGGGGCACCACGCCCTCGGCCATCGACCACTGCCTGTCGGTGGCGGACGAGACCGACACCCAGGTGGCGATCCACAGCGACACGCTGAACGAATCGGGCTTCGTCGAGAACACCATCGCCGCCACCCGGGGCCGCGGCATCTGCGCCTTCCACACCGAGGGCGCGGGCGGCGGCCATGCGCCCGACATCCTGCGCGTGGTGGGCGAGAGCAACTTCCTGCCCTCGTCCACCAACCCGACCATGCCCTACACCGTCAACACGCTCGACGAGCATGTCGACATGCTCATGGTCTGCCACCACCTGGACCCGGCCATCGCCGAGGACCTGGCCTTCGCCGAGAGCCGCATCCGCAAGGAGACCATCGCGGCGGAAGACGTGCTGCACGACCTGGGCGCGATCAGCATGTTCAGCTCCGACAGCCAGGCCATGGGCCGCGTCGGCGAGATCACCCTGCGCTGCTGGCAGACCGCGCACAAGATGAAGCAGCAGCGCGGCAAGCTGCCCGAGGACAGCGCGCGCAACGACAACTTCCGCGCCAAGCGCTACGTGGCCAAGCTCACCATCAACCCAGCCATTGCCCACGGCATCAGCCACGAGGTCGGCAGCCTGGAAGTCGGCAAGTGGGCCGACATCGTGCTGTGGAAGCCGGCCTTCTTCGGCGTCAAGCCCTCGGTGATCTTGAAGGGCGGCTTCATCGCCATGGCCGCCATGGGCGACCCCAACGCCTCCATCCCCACGCCGCAGCCGGTGCACTACCGGCCGATGTTCGGCGCCTATGGCGGTGCGGTGGCGCGCGGCTCGCTCACCTTCGTCTCGCAGGCCGCCCTGGGCCACGGCATCAAGGAGAAGTTCGGCCTGGCCAAGACCCTCAGCGCGGTCAAGAACATCCGCCAGGTGCGCAAGCAGCACCTGGTGCACAACGGCGCCACGCCGGTGATGGAGATCGACGCGCAGACCTACGCGGTGCGCGCCGACGGGCAGTTGCTGACATGCGAGCCGGCCAGCGTGCTGCCGATGGCGCAGCGCTACTTCTTGTTCTAAGCCGGGGCGCTGTCCAGCGCCACGCTGAACCCCACCGTCGTCAAGCCCCCCTCCGAACGCGCGAACACCGTGCCGCCGTGCATCGCGGCCACGGCCTTGACGATGGCCAGGCCCAGGCCGTGGCTCTCGTGGCTGTTGGCGCGGGCGGCGTCCACGCGGTAGAAGCGGTCGAACAGGCGCTCCAGTTGCGCCGGCGCGATCGGCGCGCTGGCGTTGGAGAAGGCCACCACGGCCGCGCCCTGCTGCTGCGTGATCCGCACCTCGATGGCCGCGCCGGGCCTGGAGTGCTGGATGGCGTTGTGCAGCAGGTTGGACAGGGCGCGGCGGAACAGCGAGGTTTCGATCGGCGCCACCAGGTCGCCGCTCACCCGCACCGCCACGCCGGCGTCGTCCAGCAGCAGGTCGAGGAACTCCACCGTCTTGCCGACCTCCTGCGCGATGGAGGCGGCCACCAGCATGCGCGCCCGCTCGCCCTGCTCGGCGCGCGCCAGGAACAGCATGTCGGCGACGATGGCGCGCAGCCGCTCCAGCTCTTCGAGGTTTGACTGCAGCACGCCGCGCAACTGCCCGGCCTCGCGCTCGCGCGCCAGCGCCACCTGGGTCTGGCCGATCAGCGTGCCCAGCGGCGTGCGCAGCTCGTGCGCCACGTCGGCGTTGAAGGTTTCCAACTGGCGGTAGGCGGCGTCGAGCCGGTCGAAGGCGGCATTGAGCGAGGCGCCCAGGTCGGCCAGTTCGCGCGGCAGGCGCGGCAGGTCCAGGCGCTGGCCGCGCCTGTCCGGCCCGATGCGCTGCGCATCGGCCGACAGCCGCGCCACCGGCCGCAGCCCGAGCCGGGCAATCCAGTAGCCGAGCGCCGCCACCAGCAGGGTACCGGCCACGGTCACCAGCAGCAGCGCCGTTTCGAAGGCGCGCAGGGTGCGGTTGAAGGGCCGCGCATCGATGCCCACCATCAGCTGCACGGCCGGCCGCACCTCGTTGGCGGGCAGCACACGCCCGAGCACGTGCAGCGTTTGCTGTTCGGCACCGCTGCCGGTGCGCAGGCTGACGATGCCGGCGGCGCCGCGCGTGGCGTCGGCCACCCCGGCCGGTGCATCGCCATAGCGGAAGGCCGGGTCCTCGCTCCAGAGCCAGAAGTGGGTGTCCCTGGAGCTTGCCAGGCTGTCCAGCCGCTCGCGCACGTGCGCCGCGAGCTGGGGCGAGCGGCTGTGGACCAGCATGTACTGCAGGCCCTCGAACTGCCCGCCGATTTCCTCGCGCTGGTGGCGCCGCAGCTCGTGGCCCAGCACCTGGTGCAGCACCAGTCCGATCAGCGCGAGGGCCGCGAACGCCGCCACGGCGAACATCAGCGCCAGCCGCAGGGCGATGGAGTTGCGGGCCATGGTTAGCGCTCGTCGACGCGATCCTCCAGCACGTAGCCCATGCCGCGGATGGTATGCAGCAGGCTGTGCTCGAAGGGCACGTCGATCTTGGCGCGCAGGCGCTTGATGGCGACTTCGACCACGTTGGTGTTGCTGTCGAAATTCATGTCCCAGACCAGTTCGGCGATCGAGGTCTTGGACAGGATCTCGCCGGGCCGGCGCGCCAGCACGGCCAGCAGGGCGAATTCCTTGGCCGTGAGCTCGATGCGCCGGCCCTCGCGCGTGGCGCGCCGGCTGATCAGGTCGACCTGCAGGCTGCCCACGCGCAGCAGGGTCGGCTCCTGCGCGCGGCCGCGGCGGCTGAGCGCCTGCAGCCGCGCCAGCAGCTCGATGAAGGAGAAGGGCTTGACCAGGTAGTCGTCCGCACCGTCGCGCAGGCCCTTCACGCGATCGTCCACGCCGTCGCGCGCGGTCAGCATGATCACCGGCGTGTTCTTCACCGCGCGCAGCGCGCGCAGTACCTGGAAGCCATCGAGCCCGGGCAGCATGACGTCGAGCACGATCACGTCGAAGTCATGGTGCAGGGCCAGGTGCTGGCCGTCGATGCCGTCGTAGGCCACGTCCACGGTGCAGCCCTGCTCGCTCAGGCCCTGGCGCAGGTAGTCGGCGGTCTTGCGCTCGTCCTCGACGATCAGGACCTTCATGGCGCCGCTCCCTGCGCGTGCGGCGCGCCCGCGCGGGCCTGCCTGCGGCGCGCGTACCAGTGGTGGGCGCGGTCCAGGTACAGGTAGATGACGGGCGTGGTGAACAGCGTGAGCATCTGCGACAGGATAAGCCCGCCCACCATGGCGTAGCCCAGCGGCCGGCGCAGCTCAGAGCCCGCGCCCTGGCCCAGCATCAGCGGCAGCCCGCTGAGCAGCGCGCACATGGTGGTCATCATGATCGGCCGGAAGCGCAGGATGCAGGCCTCGAAGATGGCGTCGCGCGGCGACATGCCCTTGTCGCGCTCGGCGTGCAGCGCGAAGTCCACCATCATGATGCCGTTCTTCTTGACGATGCCGATCAGCAGGATGATGCCGATCAGCGCGATCACGCTCAGGTCGTAGCCGCCTGCCATCAGGATCAGCAGCGCGCCGACGCCTGCCGAGGGCAGGGTCGAGAGGATGGTCAGCGGGTGGATGTAGCTTTCGTAGAGCAGGCCCAGCACGATGTAGACCGCCACCAGCGCCGCCGCGATCAGGTAGGGCTGGCTGCGCAGCGAGTCGCCGAAGGCCTGGGCCGTGCCCTGGAAGCTGCCGCTCAGGGTGGCCGGCAGGCCCATCCCGACCTGCGCGCCGCTGATCGCGTCCACCGCCTGCCCGAGCGAGGCGCCCGGCGCCAGGTTGAATGAGATCGTCACCGCCGGGAACTGCCCCTGGTGGCTGATCGACAGGTAGCCGGTCTTGCTCGTGTCCACCGATACGAAGGTCGACAGCGGCACCTGCTGCCCGGTCAGCGGCGAGGTCAGGTACAGGCGGCTGAACAGCGACGGGTCGCCCTGCAGCTCCGGCGTCGCCTCCAGCACCACGCGGTAGCTGTTGAGCTGCGTGAAGAACTGCGCCACCTGGCGCTGGCCGATGGCGTCGTTGAGGGTGGCGTCCACCATCTGCGGCGTGATGCCGTAGCTGGAGGCGCGCTGGCGGTCGATGGTCAGCGTGGCGATGGGCGCGGCGTTCTGCTGGTCGGAGGTCACGTCGGTGAGCTGCGGCAGGGCGCGGAACTGCGCGGCGAGCCGCGGCGCCCAGGTGTTGAGTTCGTCCAGGTCCGGGTCGGTCACCGTGTACTGGTACTGGGTGCGCGACATTCGGCCGCCGACGTTGATGTCCTGCCCGGCCTGCATGAACAGCGTGATGCCCGGCACCGGCGCCAGCTTGGCGCGCAGCCGCGCGATGATCTGGTCGGCACTGGCGCTGCGGCCTTCGTCCTTGGGCTTGAGCGCGATGAAGAAGTTGCCCGAGTTGAAGGTGCTGGCGCCGGCCTGCATGCCGAAGGCGGCCACGTCCGGGTCCTGCCGGATGATGTCGGCCAGTTGCAGCATGCGGCCATGCATCACCTCCGAGGAGGAGTCCTGCGCCGAGTCGGCCTGGCCGGCGATGAAGCCCGTGTCCTGCTGCGGGAAGAAGCCCTTGGGAATCAACACGAACAGCGCCGCCGTGGCCGCCACCGTCAGCAGGAAGCCGATCAGCGTGATGAACGAGTGGCGCAGCACCAGGTTCAGGCCGCGCCGGTAGCCGCCGAGCATGAGGTCGAAGCCGCGTTCGCACCACTGGTAGAGCCGGCCGTGCCGCTGCCGGCCGTCGTGCGGCTCGAGGAAGCGCGCGCACAGCATGGGCGTGAGCGTGAGCGAGATCACCACCGACAGCGCGATGGTCAGCGTCACGGTCACCGCGAACTCGCGGAACAGCCGGCCCACGATGCCGCCCATGAGCAGCAGCGGGATGAACACCGCCACCAGCGACACCGAGATCGAGAGGATGGTGAAGCCGATCTCGCCCGCGCCCTTGAACGCCGCCTCCAGCGGCGGCATGCCGTCCTCGACGTGGCGGTAGATGTTCTCCAGCATCACGATGGCATCGTCCACCACGAAGCCGACCGCGATGGTCAGCCCCATCAGCGACAGGTTGTCCAGGCTGTAGCCCAGCACGTACATCACGGCGGCGGTGCCCAGGATGGCCAGCGGCACCGTCACGCTGGGGATCAGCGTGATCGTCAGGTTGCGCAGGAACACGAAGATCACGCCGACCACCAGCACGATCGACAGCACCAGGGTGAACTCCACGTCCTTCACCGAGGCGCGGATGTTCTGCGTGCGGTCGGCCAGCGTGCAGACCTTGATGCTGGGCGGGATCGCGGCCTGCAGCTGCGGCAGCGCCGCCTGGATGCGGTCCACCGTGTCGATCACGTTGGCGCCGGGCTGCTTGGTGATGGCCAGCATGATGGCGCGCCCGTTCTCGATGCCGTTGTCGGGCGGGGCCGCCGCGCCGGCGAAGCCCCAGGCGGCGATCTTGCGGTTCTCCGGTCCGTCCACCGCCACGCCGATGTCGCGCACCCGGATCGGCGCGCCGTTGCGCCAGGCCAGCACCACGTCGTTCCAGGGCGCGGCCTTGAGCAACTGGTCGTTGGTGTAGACGGTGAAGGCCTGCCGCGCGCCGTCCAGTGTGCCGGTGGGCGCGTTCACCGTGGTGCTGGCGATCACGCCGCGGATGTCCTCCAGGCTCAGGCCCAGCGCCTTGAGCTTGTCGGGGCTGGCCTGGATGCGCACGGCGGGCTTCTGCGCGCCGAAGATGTTGACCAGCCCGACGCCTGCGATGCGCGAGATCTGCTGCGCCAGCACGTTGTCCGCATAGTCGTTGACCTGGATCAGCGGCAGCACGCTGGACTGCACGCCCAGGATCAGCACCGGCGAATCGGCCGGGTTGATCTTGCGAAAGCTCGGCGCGCTCGGCAGGTTGGCCGGCAACTGCCCCGATGCGGCATTGATGGCGGTCTGCACGTCGAGCGCGGCGCCGTCGATGGCGCGGTTGAGGTCGAACTGCAGCGTGATCTGCGCCGAGCCCAGCGTGCTGCTCGACGTCATCTGCGTGAGCCCGGCGATCAGCGAGAACTGCCGCTCCAGCGGCTGGGCCACGTTCGAGGCCATGGTCTGCGGGCTCGCGCCCGGCAGGCTGGCCGACACCTGGATGGTCGGGAAATCGACCTGCGGCAGCGGCGCCACCGGCAGCAGCGGCCAGGCCGCCAGGCCGATCAGCAACAGCGCCAGGCCCAGCAGCGAGGTGCCGATCGGGCGTCTGATGAAGACGGCCGAAGCGCTCACGGCCGTGCTCCCGCCGCTGCGGCGGGCGCGGCGGCCTTGGGCGGGTGTTCCGCCACGTGCGCGCCGGGCCGCAGCCGGTACTGCCCTTCCAGCACCACGCGCTCGCCTTCATCGAGCCCCTTGCCGATCACCGCCTGGCCCTCGCTGGTATCGACCACGTCCACCTGCCGCGGCTGCACCGTGCCGTCCGCGCCGACGACATAGGCGAAATAGCCGTCCTGGCTGCGCTGCACCACGGCCGAGGGCACCACCAGCACCTCGCTGCGCTCGCCCAGCGTGATGCGCGTATCGACCGACTGGCCCGGCCACAGCCTGCGCCCGGCGTTGGGGAAGTGCGCCTTGAGGGCGATGGTGCCGGTGCTGGTGTCGATCTGGTTGTTCAGCAGCACCAGCCGGCCGGTGCCCAGCACCTCCTGCGTGTCGTGCGTGAGCGCCATGACCTGCAGTGGTTCGCGTGAGGCGCGCAGCGCCCGGTTCACGGCCTGGAAGCTGCTTTCGGGCAGCGTGAACTGCACCGCGACCGGGTCGATCTGGTTGATCACGACCAGTCCACTGGCGTCGGCCGCATGCACGATGTTGCCCGGGTCCACCAGCCGCGCACCGGCGCGCCCGCTGATCGGGGCGGTGATCGTGGTGTAGTCGAGCTGGACCTGCGCATAGTTGATCTGCGCCTCGTCGGTCTGCAGGGCCGCCTGCAACTGGTTCACCAGCGACTTCTGCGTGTCCAGCGTCTGCCGGGTGGTGGCGTCCTCCTTGATCAGCATGTCGTAGCGCGCCAGGTCGGCGCGCGCATTGGCCAGCAGCGCCGTGTCCTTGGCCTTCTGCGCCATCGCCTGCGCCAACTGCGCCTGGTAGGTGCGCGGGTCGATGCGCGCCAGCACCTGCCCGGCCTTGACGTCCTGGCCCTCGGTGAAGCCCACTGATTCGAGCTGGCCGTCCACCCGGGTGTGCACCGCGACCGAGTGGATCGGCAGCACGCTGCCCACGCCGCGCAGCGCGATCGGCACGGTCTTGCGCGCCACCGCCACGGTGGTGACCGGCACCGGCGGCGTGGCGGCGGCCGGCGGCGCGCCGGCCCAGCGGTGGCGCAGGTAGAGCGCAGCCGCCGCCAGCAGCACCAGCAGCGCCAGCAGGATCGGCAACCCGCGGCGCGCACGCTGCGGGATGGGGGTGGGGCTTGTCGAGGCGTCCATCGTCGTCATTCCTGGGCCGTGGCCGAGGCGGCCGTTGCGGTAGCGGAGGTGTCCGTGGCCGGCGCGGGAAGTTGCTCGGCATCCCAGCCGCCCCCCACGGCCTTGACCAGGGTCACGCTGGCGGTGAACTGGCGCGCCGCCAGTTGCATGGCGGTGCGCTCGGTGGCCAGCCGCGTGGCCTGGGCCGTGATGACCGTGGTGTAGGGCGTGGTGCCGGCGCGGTACTGCGCCAGCAGCATGCGCTCGGCCTCGCGCGAGGACTGCACCGCCTCCTCCTGTCTGTCGCGCTCCTTTTCCAGCTCGCGCAGGGCCGCCAGGTTGTCTTCCACCTCCTGGAAGCCGGCCAGCACGGTCTGCCGGTAGGCCGCGGCCGCCGCGTCGAAACCGGCGCGCGCCTGCGCGCTCTGCGCCCGGCGCAGCCCGCCGTCGAACAGCGTGGCCGCCAGCGTGGCGCCCAGCGCCCAGACCCGATCGGGCACAGAGAACAGCGGGCCCAGGCCCGCCCCCATGAAGCCAGCGCTCGCGCCCAGGCTCAGGCTGGGGTACCAGGCCGCCTGCGCCACGCCGATGGCGGCGTTGGCCGCGGCCATGCGGCGCTCCGCGCCCGCGATGTCGGGGCGGCGCTGCAGCAGTTCCGATGGCAGGCCCACCGGCACCGCCGGTAGCCGCGCAATGATCGGCGCCGGTGCCAGCGAGAACTCGGCCGGCGTCTTGCCCAGCAGCAGGGCGATCGCGTGCTCCAGTTGCTGGCGCGACAGGTTCACGTCGAGCGCCTGCGCCTCGGCGGCAGCGAGCGTGGCACGGGCCGAGGCCACGTCCGCGCGCGTGACGATGCCGGCGCGGTGCTGGCTCTGCGTCAACTGCAGCGTCTTGCGGTAGCCCTCGATGGTGCGCGCGTACAGATCCTTGAGCTGGTCATCGACCCGCAACTGGAAGTAGCTGCTGGCCAGCGCCGCCTGGATCGTCAGGCGCGCGCCGGCCAGGTCGGCCGCGCTGGCCTGCGCGCCGTCGCCGGCCTGCTCGACCGAGCGGCGCACCCGGCCCCACAGGTCGGGCTCCCAGCTGGCGGCCAGGGAACTGGCGTGCGTGCTCCGCAGCACCGAGCCCGTGGTGTTGGTGCGCGCCCGGTTCTCGGAGGCGTTCAGGCCCAGGTCGGGATAGAACGCCGACTGCGCGCCCTGCACCAGCGCCTGCGCCGCGCGGTACTGCGCCTCGGCCTGGCGCACGGTCTGGTTGGCGCGCATGGCCTGTTCCACGAGCGCGTCGAGCTGCGGGTCGCCATAGAGCCTCCACCAAGCGCCGTTGGCATCGATCGTGCTTGGTGTGGCGGCCCTCCAGGGGCCTTCTTCCTTGAACGCCGGCAGCGTGGCGCCGGCGGGCGGCGCGGGGCGCACGTAGTCCGGCCCCACGGCGCAGCCCGCCAGGGCCGCCGCGAGCGACCCCGCCAGGGCGCCGCGCGCCAGAAAATGGGAAGAATGCAGCATGATCGGGCCGGCTGTTCCAGAATGAAGCCACTCTAGGCCGGCCCGGGGAACGCGACACTGACGCCCCGATGACATCCCTGTCAGAAAGCCCGCCACCCACCACATCCCAGCCTTTCATCCCAGCATGCACACCATCAGCAAGTTGATTGCCCAGGGCCACGGCCTGGCCCCGGTCCTGCTCAAGCGCGCCGCCACCGTCGAACTCGACTGGGACGTGCGCCAGAAGAGCCGCTTCGACGCCACCGACAGCGGCGGCCGTGCGCTGGGCGTGTTCCTGCCGCGCGGCACCCTGGTGCGCGGCGGCGACGTGCTGGTGGCCGAAGACGGCTCGCTGGTGCGCGTGCTCGCGGCGGCGCAGCCGGTGCTGCGCATCACGCCCTGCGGCGAGCACGGCACGCCGTTCGACCTGGTGCGCGCGGCCTACCACCTGGGCAACCGCCACGTGCCGATCGAGCTGCGGCCCGACTACCTGCAGATCGAGCCCGACCATGTGCTGGCCGACATGCTGCGCGCCATGCACCTGACCGTGCGCGAGGCGCTGGAGCCCTTCGAGCCCGAAGGCGGCGCCTACGGCGCCCATGGCCACGCGCACGGCCACGGGCATGCCCACGCGCACGCACACGAGCAAGGGCATGGGCATGGGCATGGGCATGGGCATGGGCATGGCTGAGGCCGCTTTGCCGGCCGTCACCCCCGGCCTGCTGCAACTGATCTGGCTGGCGTCGCCGGCCCTGCCGGTCGGCGGGTTTTCTTACTCAGAAGGGCTTGAGGCCGGCGTGGAATGGGGGGGTGTAGCTACGGAAAAAATAGCATCCGACTGGATCGCGGACCAGTTGCACCTGGCGCTGGCGCGCGCCGACCTGCCCGTGCTGGCGCATGCCGTGCCCGCGGCCCGGGCCGGCGACGTGCCGCGTCTGCGCGCGCTCGACGCCTGGGTGCGCCAGACCCGCGAAACCAGCGAGCTGCGCCTGCAGACCGAGCAGATGGGCCGCTCGCTGGCCGACTGGCTGCGCGGCCTGCACCCTGAGGACGCCGGCCTGCTCGCCGGCTGGCAGCCGAGCTACCCGGTCGCCTTCGCGCTCGCCGCCGCGCGCACCGAGGCGGCGGTGGCCGACATCTGCGCCGCCTTCGCCTTCGGCTGGGCCGAGAACATGGTGCAGACCGCGCTCAAGTCGGTGCCGCTGGGCCAGAGCGCGGGCCAGCGCATCCTGGCGCGGCTCGCGGCCGGCGTCCCCGCCGCCGTGGCGCACGCCATGGCGCTGGGCGACGAGGACCGGCAGGCGCTGTGCCCCATGCTCGCGATCCTCTCGGCCCGGCACGAAGTGCAATATTCACGTCTGTTCAGAAGTTGAAAGCTCCCATGACCTCCGCCCTGCACCACATCGCCCACCGCACCAAGAAACTGCCGCCGCTGCGCGTGGGCATCGGCGGCCCGGTCGGCTCCGGCAAGACCACGCTGCTGGAGATGCTCTGCAAGACCATGCGCGACCGCTGGGACCTGGTCGCCATCACCAACGACATCTACACCAAGGAAGACCAGCGCCTGCTCACGGTCAGCGGCGCGCTGCCGGCCGAGCGCATCATGGGCGTGGAGACCGGCGGCTGCCCGCACACGGCGATACGCGAGGACTGCTCGATCAACCTCGAAGCCATCGACCGCATGCTGGTCGAGTACCCGGACGCCGACGTGGTGTTCGTCGAATCCGGCGGCGACAACCTGGCCGCCACCTTCAGCCCCGAGCTGAGCGACCTGACGATCTACGTGATCGACGTCGCCGCCGGCGAGAAGATCCCGCGCAAGGGCGGCCCCGGCATCACCAAGAGCGACCTGTTCGTGATCAACAAGACCGACCTCGCGCCCCACGTGGGCGCCGACCTGGCCGTGATGGAGGCCGACACCCGGCGCATGCGCGGCACCCGCCCCTTCGTCATGACCAACCTCAAGACCCAGGCCGGGCTGCAGGAGGTGGTGGCCTTCATCGAGCAGCGCGGCATGCTGCGGGCGGCCTGACGCCGATGCGGCCCTGCCTGGTGCTGGACACCAACATCGTGCTCGACCTGTTCGTGTTCGACGACCCCGCCGCCCGGCCGCTGCGCGCCGCGCTCGAGGCCGGCGCGCTGGACTGGGTCGCCACCGCCGCCATGCGCGTGGAACTCGCGCGGGTGCTGGGCTACCCGCAGATCGCGCCGCGCCTGGCCTGCCACGGCCTGAGCGAGGCGCAGGTGCTGGCGTGCTTCGACCGCCACGCGCGCATCGTGCCGGTGGCGCCCAAGGTGCCCGTGACCTGCAAGGACCCGGACGACCAGGGCTTCATCGACCTGGCCGTGGCGCACCGCGCGCAACTGCTCAGCAAGGACCGCGCGGTGATCTGCATGCGCAAGCGCCTGGCGGCGCTGGGCGTGGCCGCCGGCAGCGTCATGGCGTCCGCGGTGGTCGATCCGTCGCAGTTGCTGCCGGCGCGCTAGCCGTGTTCTCCAGAGGGTTCCAGCCGCCGCCCAGGGTCTTGTAGAGCGTGATCCGGTTGGCCTGCTCGGCCAGTTGCAGCGTGATCAGGTTCTGCCCGGCGGCGTAGAAGGCGCGCTCGGACACCAGCACGTCGAGGTAGCTGTCCAGCCCGGTGCGAAAGCGCGCCCGCGACAGGCGCAGCGCGGTTTCCGAGGCCTCGCGCAGCGAGCGCTGGGCATCGAGCTGCTCGCCCAGCGTGGCACGCGCGTCGAGCGCGTCCGACACTTCGCGGAAGGCGGTCTGCAGCGTCTTCTCGTACTGGGCCACGTTGATGTCGCGCGTGATCCGCGCCACGTCCAGGCTGGCGGCGAGCGCGCCGGCGCTGAAGATCGGCAGCACGATCTGCGGCGCGAAGCTCCAGGTGCCGTTGCCGCTGGCAAACAGCCGGTCCAGGTCGCGGCTGGCGCTGCCGGCCGAGGCGGTCAGGCTGATGCGCGGGAAGAAGGCCGCGCGCGCGGCGCCGATGCTGGCGTTGGCGGCCTGCAGCGTGTGCTCGGCCGCCAGCACGTCGGGCCGGTTCTGCAGCAGCTCGGAGGGCAGCCCCTGCGGCACGGCCACCAGGGCGGCGGCCGGCGCGGCCGGATCGTCGGCGCTGGGCAGCAGGGCGTCGGGCACCGGGCCGCCGGCCAGCAGCGCCAGCGCATTGGCGTCCTGCGCCACCTGGCGCTTGTAGGCGGCCACGTCGGAGCGGGCGGCGTCCACCGTGGTGCGCGACTGCGCCAGTGTCAGGCCCGATTCCGAGCCCAGCGCATGCGCCTGGCGCGTCAGCTCGTAGGACGCCTGCTGGCTCTGGAGCGTCTCCTGGGCCAGCCGCAGCCGGCGCTGGTCGGCCGCCAGCGTGAGCCAGGCATTGGCCACGTCGGCCACCAAGCTGATCTGGGCGCTGCGGCGCGTCTCGGCGGTGGCGAAGAAGGTCTCCAGCGCGGCGTCGTCCAGGTTGCGCAGGCGGCCGAAGAAGTCGATCTCGTAGCTGGCGAAGCCCACGCCCACGTTGAACTGGTTGAGGGTGGAGGCACGGCCGCTGGCGGCGGTGTCGGCCGCCGCGCCGGTGCGGCTGCCGGCTGCGGTGGCGTTCACGGCCGGGAACAGGTTGGCGCGCTGGATGCCGTACTGCGCCCGCGCGCGCTCGATGTTGAGCGCCGCCACCCGCAGGTCGCGGTTGCGCTCCAGCGCCAGCGCCAGCACCTGGCGCAGCCGCGCGTCGAGGAAGAAGCCGCGCCAGTCTAGCTCCGCAGCCGGCGTGCCGGTGCCCTGCGCGGCATCGCTGCTGCGCTCGGCGACGGCGGGCTTCCATGCGGCGGGCAGCGGGGCCGGCGGGCGCCGGTACTCGGGCGCCAGGCTGCCGCAGCCGGCCAGTATTGTGCAGGCCGCGGCACCCAGGGAGGCGATCACGCGCTTCATGCGGCGGCCTCCTGCGCATGCGGCGGCTGCACCGTGCCGCGCGCGCGGAAGAAGCTGCGGATCAGCACGAAGAACAGCGGCACGAAGAAGATGCCCAGCACCGTGGCCGTCACCATGCCGCCGAACACCGCTGTGCCGATGGCCTGGCGGCCGCCGGCGCCGGCGCCGGTGCCCACCACCAGCGGCAGCACGCCGAAGCCGAAGGCCAGCGAGGTCATCAGGATCGGGCGCAGGCGCAGCCGCACCGCCTCCAGCGTGGCCTCGACGATGTCGCGGCCCTGTTCCTGCAACTGTTTGGCGAATTCCACGATCAGGATGGCGTTCTTGCAGGACAGTCCCACCGTGGTCAGCAGGCCGACCTGGAAGTACACGTCGTTGGACATGCCGCGCAGCCCGGTGAACAGCACCGCGCCGATGATGCCCAGCGGCACCACCAGGATCACCGAGAACGGCACCGACCAGCTCTCGTACAGCGCGGCCAGGCACAGGAACACGAACAGGATGGACACGGCATAGAGCAGCGGCGCCTGCGCGCCGGAGCGGCGCTCCTCGAACGAGGCGCCGGTCCATTCGTGGGCGATGCCCTGCGGCATCTGCGCCATGATCTGCTCGACCTTGGCCATGGCGGTGCCCGAGCTCACGCCCGACACCGCGCTGCCCAGCATCTCGAAGGCCGGCCGGCCGTTGTAGCGCTGCAGCTGCGGCGAGCCATAGCTCCAGCGCTGCGTGGAGAAGGCCGAGAACGGCACCATCTGCCCGCCGCTGTTGCGCACCGTCCAGCGCTTGATGTCGTCGGGCAGCATGCGGAACGGGGCATCGCCCTGCATGTAGACCCGCTTGACCCGCCCGCGGTCGATGAAGTCGTTGACGTAGGTGCCGCCCAGCGCGCTCGACAGGGTGCTGTTCACGTCCGCCGTGGCCAGCCCGAGCGCGCCGGCGCGGCGGTCGTCGATGTCCACCGCGAACTGCGCCGTGTCCTCCAGGTTGTTGCTGCGCACGCCGGTGAGCTGCGCGTCCTTGCGCGACAGGTCCAGGAAGCGGTCGCGCGCCTGCACCAGCGCATCGTGGCCGAGGTTGGCGGTGTCCTCGATGTAGAAGTTGAAGCCCGCGCTGGAGCCCAGCCCGCGCACCGCCGGCGGCTGCAGCACGAACACGCGCGCGTCGCGGATCTTGCCCAGCGCCGCGTTGGCGCGGCGCGCCACGGCCGCGGCACTGTGCTCCGCGCCCGGCCGCTCGTCCCAGGGCTTGAGCTTGATGAAGGCGCGGCCCGAACCCTGGTCGCCCGACAGGCCGGTGGTCACGTTGTAGGTCACCACCTCCGGCTGCTGGCGGATGTAGTCCTCGAACTGGCGCACCACCTGCTGGATGCGCGCGTCGGTCGAGCCGGGCGGCATGCGGATCTCGGCGGTCAGGATGCCCTGGTCCTCCACCGGCAGGAAGGAGGTCGGCAGGCGCATGAACAGCACGGCCATGCCGCCGGCCAGCAGCAGGTAGACCAGCATGCTGCGCTTGCCGCGCCGCACGATGGCGTGCACCCCGCGCCGGGTCTGGTCGGCGCTGCGGTCGAAGCCGCGGTTGAACCACAGGAAGAAGCGGTCGGCCCAGCCCAGCGGCCCGCGCCGCACCAGCCGGTGGCCGGCGGCGTCGTGCGGCAGGTGCTTGAGCATGGTGGCGCACAGCGCCGGCGTGAGCGTCAGCGCCACCAGTACCGACAGCGCCATGGCCGAGACGATGGTGACCGAGAACTGCCGGTAGATGATGCCGGTGGAGCCGCCGAAGAAGGCCATCGGGACGAATACCGCCGACAGCACCAGCGCGATGCCCACCAGCGCCGGCGTGATCTCGTCCATCGACTTGCGCGTGGCCTCTTTCGGGCTCAGGCCCTCTTCCGTCATGACGCGCTCGACGTTCTCCACCACCACGATGGCGTCGTCCACCAGCAGGCCGATGGCCAGCACCATGCCGAACATGGTCAGCGTGTTGATCGAATAGCCCAGCAGCGACAGCACGCCGAAGGTGCCCAGCAGCACCACCGGCACGGCGATCGCGGGGATCAGCGTGGCGCGGAGGTTCTGCAGGAACAGGTACATGATCAGCACCACCAGCAGCATGGCCTCGAGCAGCGCCTTGACCACCTCCTCGATGGAGGCCTGCACGAAGGGCGTCGTGTCGTAGTTGACGATGGCCTTCATCTGGCTGGGGAAGAAGGGCGCCAGCTCGTTCACGCGCCGGACCACCGCCTCCGACACCTTGAGCGCATTGGCGCCGTTGGCCAGCACCACGCCCATGCCGGCGGAGGCCCGGCCGGCCAGGCGCGACTGGATGGTCAGGCTCTCGGCGCCCAGCTCCACCCGGGCCACGTCCTTGAGCAGCACCAGCGAGCCGTCGGCCGCGGTGCGCAGCACCACGTTCTCGAACTGCTCGGCGGTCTGCAGTTTGCTGCGCGCGGTGACCGTGGCATTGAGCTGCTGCTGCGCCGTGGCCGGCAGGCCGCCCAGCTGCCCGGCCGACACCTGGGCGTTCTGCGCCTGCAGCGCCACGTTCACGTCCGCGGGCATCAGGCCGTACTTCTCGAGCTTGCCGGGGTCGAGCCAGATGCGCATCGCATAGCCCGAGCCCAGCACCTGCACCTCGGCCACGCCGTCCAGGCGGCTGATCACGTCCACCAGGTTGCTGGCGATGTAGTCGCCCACGTCGGTGCGCGACAGCGCCGGGTCTTCCGAGTAGAGCGACACGATCATCAGGAAATCGCTGCCCGCCTTGGTCACCGTCACGCCCTGGCTCTGCACCGCCTGCGGCAGCCGCGGCATGGCCTGCTGCAGCTTGTTCTGCACCTGCATCTGCGCCACGTCGGGGTTGGTGCCGGCGTTGAAGGTCAGCGTGGTGCGCGACTGGCCCGACGAGCTGCTGGTCGCGCTCATGTAGATCAGGTTGTCCAGCCCCTTCAACTGCTGCTCGATCACCTGGGTGACCGAGTCCTCCACCGTCTTGGCCGAGGCGCCGGTGTAGTTGGCCGTGATCGAGACCGCCGGCGGCGCGATGTTGGGGTACTGCTCCAGCGGCAGCGTGCCGATGGAGATCCCTCCGGCCAGCATGATGACGATGGCGATGACCCACGCGAAGATGGGCCGGTCGATGAAGAAGCGTGCCATGGCGTCGGTGTCAGCGCGCGGCGGCGGGCGCGGCGGCGGCGGCGACCTCGACCGCCTTCACCTTGTCGCCCACGCGCGCCTTCTGCGAGCCTTCCACGATCACGCGCTCGCCCGCCGCCAGCCCGCTGCGCACCTGCCAGAGGTTGCCCAGCGCGCGCCCGACCACCACCGCGCGGCGCGCCACCTTGTCCTCGGCGTCCACCACCAGCGCCGAGGCGCGTCCGGTCGCGTCGCGCAGAATGCCCTGCTGCGGCGCCAGCAGCGCGGCCTCGTCCACGCCTTCCTCCACCACCGCGCGCACGTACATGCCGGGCAGCAGCAGGCCCTCGGGGTTGGGCACCGTCGCGCGCAGCGTCACCGCGCCGGTGCCGGCGTTCACGCTCAGGCCGGCGAACTGCAGCAGGCCCTCGTGGGCGTAGCGGCTGCCATCCTCCAGGATCAGCCTGATGCGCGCGGCGTCCGCGCCCTTGCGCGTGAGCCGGCCGGCGGCCAGTTCGCGCTTGAGGCGCAGCACCTCGGCGCTGGACTGGGTCACGTCCACGTAGAGCGGGTCGATCTGCTGCACCGTGGCCAGCGCCGTCGTCTGGTTGGCCGTCACCAGCGCGCCCGGCGTCACCGCCGAGGTGCCGATGCGGCCCGAGATCGGCGAGGTGATGCGCGTGAAGCCCAGGTTGATGCCCGCGGCCTCCACCGCCGCCTGCGCCGTCGCCACGTCGGCCCGCGCCTGCGCCAGCGCCGCCTGGCTCTGGTCGTTGACCTGCTGGCTCACCGCGTCGATCTTCACCAGCTCGGCATTGCGCCGCGCCGTCACCTCCGCCGCGCCCGCCGTGGCGCGGTTGCGCGCCAGCGCCGCCTGCGCGCTCGACAGCGCCGCCTGGTAGGTGGACGGGTCCAGTTGATAGAGCACCTGCCCGGCCTTGACGCTGGCGCCCTCGGTGAACTGCCGCTTCTGCACGATGCCGCCCACCTGGGGCCGGATGTCCGCGCTCAGGAACGCGCTGGTGCGCCCCGGCAGCTCGGTGGTGAAGGCCTGGCGCTGCGGTTGCAGCGTCACCACGCCGACCTCCACCGGCCCGGCCGGCGCCGGCGCCTCGGGTTTGGGGGAGCAGGCGGCCAGCGCCGCGCCCAGGGCCAGCAGCAGGCAGGCCCAGGCCGCGGAGCGCGGCGAGCGGGAAGACATCATGGGTGAGCGGTTTGCGGTAGTGGAGCGGAACGGCCTCGGACGGGCGTCAACGCGCCAATGTAAGTGAATTGCGAAGCCCTGCATGCGGGGTTTGCCGCACGTTTACAGGCCGCCAGGCAGGGAATATTGCTATTAAATAAATAGCATAAAGACCAGGTACTATCTGGGCTGCAGGCCAAAAATACCAGGAAATCACCCCTCCCCGCCCGCCAGCACCCAGGCCGCGCGCGCCCTTTGCAGGTCGCGCCCCCAGCGCCGGTCGGTGGGCAGCCGGCGCAGCCAGCGCATCTGGCGCACGCTGGTGCGCAGCAGCGCCTGCACCACGGTGGGCTGCAGTTCGAGCCAGTCGGCCCAGACCTCGCGTGCGGCCGGCAGCGCGCCGGCCTCCTGCAGGTGCAGCGCGGTGGAGTGCAGGTAGCACAGCAGGTCGCGCGCCTGGCACTGCGGCAGGGCCAGCACGGCGGCCGGATCGTCCTCGAAGTCCACGTAGCCGATCACGCCGTCCGGGCAGCGCACCAGGTTGCGGGCGAAGGCCTGGCTCAGGCAGGCGCCGGCGGCGTGCGCGGTGCCCAGGGCGTCCAGGCCCTGGTGGAACAGGCCGAGCATGGCCTGCGGCCGGGCGCGCACCGCGGCATGCATCTCGACCGCGAGCGAGGGCGTGTCCTGCCCGGGCAGGCCCAGGTGCGCCAGCAGCAGGCCCGGCGCGCCTTCGGCCAGCACCTGCGGCACGCGCAGGCCGCGTGCGGCCAGCGCGCGCAGGCGGCGCTGTCTCTTATACACATCTCCGAGCCCACGAGACCGTACAGGAAATCGCGTATGCCGTCTTCTGCTTGACAAGGGGGGGGGGGGGGGGGGGGGGGGGGGGGGGGGGGGGGGGGGGGGGGGGGGGGGGGGGGGGGGGGGGGGGGGGGGGGGGGGGGGGGGGGGGGGGGGGGGGGGG
>NZ_JAELTO010000441.1 GCF_016428875.1 Xylophilus sp. ASV27 | reverse complement strand
CCCCCCCCCCCCCCCCCCCCCCCCCCCCCCCCCCCCCCCCCCCCCCCCCCCCCCTTTTCAAGCAGCAGACGGCATACGCGATTTCCTGTACGGTCTCGTGGGCTCGGAGATGTGTATAAGAGACAGCACCGGCACCGTCTACCTGCTGCTGATCGGGCTGGGCTTCTGCTTTGCGGCCCTGGCGGCCCATCTGGGCCTGAGCCTGCCGCTGCAGATGGTGGTCGCGGCCGTGGTGGGCGCGGGCGCGGTGCTC
>NZ_JAELTO010000440.1 GCF_016428875.1 Xylophilus sp. ASV27 | reverse complement strand
GGATGATCTCCAGTCCCAGCATGGGCTGGTCCTTGCGGTCGTCGGTGCATTGGGTGCAGCGCTCGGCCGGGTCGGCGCCCTGGCGCAGCAGCTTGCCGACGCGGCCGCTGAGCGCGCCGCCCTGCTCCTGTCTCTTATACACATCTCCGAGCCCACGAGACCGTACAGGAAATCGCGTATGCCGTCTTCTGCTTGAAAAGGGGGGGGGGGGGGGGGGGGGGGGGGGGGGGGGGGGGGGGGGGGGGGGGGGGGG
>NZ_JAELTO010000439.1 GCF_016428875.1 Xylophilus sp. ASV27 | reverse complement strand
CCCCCCCCCCCCCCCCCCCCCCCCCCCCCCCCCCCCCCCCCCCCCCCCCCCCCTTTTTCAAGCAGAAGACGGCATACGCGATTTCCTGTACGGTCTCGTGGGCTCGGAGATGTGTATAAGAGACAGGGCCTGGGCCGAGCGCCAGGCCGCGCACCGGGCCACGCAGGGCGCGCTGCAGGCGCTGCGCGTGGTCAACGCCACCGGCCACAACCTGCGCGGCGTGACGGTCGAGTTCCCGGTGGGGCTGCTGACC
>NZ_JAELTO010000060.1 GCF_016428875.1 Xylophilus sp. ASV27 | reverse complement strand
CCCCCCCCCCCCCCCCCCCCCCCCCCCCCCCCCCCCCCCCCCCCCCCCCCCCCCCCCCCCCCCCCCCCCCCCCCCCCCCCCCCCCCCCCCCACCCAACCACCCCCCCACCCCCGACATCTACACTAGGTTCTCTTCGTCGGCAGCGTCAGATGTGTATAAGAGACAGCCCCAGCGCCGCGCCGCCCCGGCCCCGCGTCCGGCGCCCGCACCGCGCGCTGCGCCGGCGCCCGCTCCGAGCAGCCGGGCGTCTTCGGGTTTCGACGACATGGACGACGACATTCCGTTCTGAAACCGCACTTTGCTTCGTGGGCAGGCATGGATCCTGCACACAGCGGGTTGCGGAGTAGAAGCGGTCAGCAAATGCACCATTTGCGGGACATTGCTCCGGATGACGCCAGGCGGACTGCGCCGCGCTGATCATCCTGCCCGCGTCTTCTTGGCGGACTGGATTGCATTGCGGTGCGATGCCTGGGGTTTCCCAACGCTGCATCAGGACCTGCGCAATGAAACTCCTCTCGATCTGCTCCGCCGCGCTTCGGCGCTTGGGTGTCTCCTTGGGCCTGGCCGCCCTGGCCTGCATGCCGGCCCATGCGGCCGAGAAGATCCGCTTCGGCCTGAACTGGTATCCGCAGGCCGAGCATTGCGGCTGGTTCCAGGCGCAAGCCGCCGGCCTGTACAGGAAGGCGGGCCTGGACGTCGCCCTGATAGGCGGCAGCCCGGACCGGAACATTGCGCTGCTGGTGGCGGCGGGCGAACTCGATCTCGGCATGGGTTCGAGCTTCACCACGCTCAACATGGTGGCGCGCAACATTCCCGGACGAACCATCGCCGCCTTCCTGCAAAAGGATCCCCAGACCCTGGTCGCGCACGCGGACCAGGGCGTCAAGACACTGGCGGACCTGAAGGACCGGCCGATCATGGTCGCGAAGTTCTCGCAGGCCGAGTTCTGGGCCTTCCTGAAGCAGAAGTACGGCTTCAAGGACAGCCAGCTGCGCCCGTACGCCTACTCGTCCGTCCCCTTCCTGGCCGACAGGAAGGCGGTGCAGCAGGGCTACATCACGGAGGACGCCCTGCTGCTGGGCAAGGAGTTGCCGACGCCGCCGGTTTCCATCCTGCTGGCCGACTATGGCTACGACAACTATGCATCGACCATTTTCGGCATGGACCGCTACCTGGCGGCGCACGAAAAGGCGGTGGCGGCCTTCGTCGAAGCCACCAGGGCCGGATGGCAGCAGTGCATCGACGGCGATTACACCCCGGCGCTGAACGCGGTGCTGGCCGCAGACCCGAAGCACGACGTCGCGCTGTTCCATTTCAAGATGAAGCAACTGAAGGCGCTCGGCATGGTCAAGAGCGGCGACGCCCTGCAGGCCGGCGCCGGCGCCATGTCGGACGCGCGCTGGAAACGCTTCTTCGACACCATGTCGGCCGCCGGCATCTATCCCGCGTCGCTGGACTACCGGTCGGCGTATTCGCTGCGCTTCAGCAACGCGAAGACGGGGTGGTGAAATGCAGGACGCGCATGGTTCGGCCGTGGTGCCGATCATCGACCTCGCCCCGTTCCTGCACGGCGATGCCGCCGCCCGAAGCGCCACCGCCAGGAGATTCGGCAGGGCATTCGAAGAAACCGGCTTTGCGGCCATCGTCAACCACGGCGTTTCATCGGCCCTGGCCCGGCAGGTCTACGGGCAGGCCAAGGCGTTCTTCGCCCTGCCGCTCGAATACAAGTCGCGCTTGATGCCGCCCGAGAAGGTCAAGGGCCGCGGCTACCTGCCGATGGGGATCGAGAGCGTGGCCGCGACCCTGGATGGACAGACGCCGCCGGACCTGTGCGAGGCGCTGGTGTTCGCCTCGCTGGAACGCGAGCGCGAGGGCCGGGGCCAGCCCAATTTCTGGCCGGCCGAACCGCCGGGATTCGACGCCGGCATCCATGCCTGGTTCGATGCCATGAAGGGCCTCTGCGACCGGCTCATGCGCCTGTCGGCGCTGGCCCTCGATCTGCCGGAGGACTGGTTCGCATCCTGCTATCGCGAGCCCTCGCTCACGCTTCGATTCGTCAACTACCCCGACCAGCCTGTGGCGCCGCCGCCGGGCCAACTGCGCTATGGCGCGCATCACGACTACGGCGGCCTCACCATTCTCCGGCAGGACCATGCGCCGGGCGGACTGGAGGTCTGCGATCTCCAGGGCCGATGGCACGACGTGCCCGCCATCCCGGACAGCTTCGTGATCAACGTCGGCGACCTGATGCAGCACTGGACCAATGGCCGATGGAGGTCCACCCTGCACCGCGTCAGCAATCCGGCGCGCGATCTGACCGGCTCCACGCAGCGCCTGTCGATGGTCGCGTTCACCGGCCCGCAAGAGCACACCCGGGTGGAGTGCCTGCCCACCTGCTGCGGACCGGACCGGCCCGCCCGGTTCGCGCCCGTGATCGCAGGCGACTATGTCCGCGCCAAGCTCCAGGCCTCGATGGATCTGGCGCGCGTGCAGGCTCCGTGAGCGACGCATGCAGCCGCAGCCATGCGCGGGAACCGCCCCGCCATTTATGCGGAAGGCTCTGACACGCGGCCCTGCCCGGCCCGGACGGGCGCGTCGGCCAGCGTCTGCGCCGACGCGATCACCCCGCCGCCCAGGCACACCTCGCCGTCATACAGCACGGCCGACTGGCCCGGCGTGACCGCCCACTGGGGCTGCGGGAAGCACAGCGTGAAGCCCTCGCCTGCCCTTGCAAAGCGGCAGGCGGCGTCCGTCTGGCGGTAGCGGGTCTTGGCCGCCAGCGCGGTGGCCGCGGGCGCGCTGCCGGCCACCCAGCTGGCGTCCTCGGCCACGAGCCGGTGCGACAGCAGCCAGGGGTGCTCATGGCCCTGGACCACGCGCAGCACGTTCTTCTCCAGGTCCTTGCGGGCCACGAACCACGGCGCATGCGCGCCGCCGCCGCGCTGCGCGCCCTTCTCCTTGATGCCGCCTATGCCCAGGCCCTGGCGCTGGCCCAGGGTGTAGAAGGACAGGCCTTCGTGCCGGCCCAGCGTGCGGCCGCGCTCGTCCTGGATCGCGCCCGGCTCCTTGCGGATGTAGCGGTTGAGGAACTCGCGGAACGGCCGCTCGCCGATGAAGCAGATGCCGGTCGAGTCCTTCTTCTTCGCGTTGGGCAGGCAGATCTCCTCGGCGATGCGGCGCACCTCGGTCTTGCGCAGCTCGCCCACCGGGAACAGCGTCCTGCCGAGCTGGGCCTGGTTCAGCCGGTGCAGGAAGTAGCTCTGGTCCTTCGACGGGTCCAGGCCCTTGAGCAACTGGTGCTGGCCCGTGGCCGCGTCGAAGCGCACCCGCGCGTAGTGGCCGGTGGCGATCTTCTCGGCGCCCAGGCGCATGGCGTGGTCGAGGAAGGCCTTGAACTTGATCTCGGCGTTGCACAACACGTCGGGGTTGGGCGTGCGGCCGGCCTGGTACTCGCGCAGGAACTCGGCGAACACACGGTCCTTGTAGTCGGCCGCGAAGTTGACGTGCTCGATCTCGATGCCCAGCACGTCGGCCACGGCGGCGGCATCGACGAAGTCGACGTTGGAGGAGCAGTACTCGCTGTCGTCATCGTCTTCCCAGTTCTTCATGAAGATGCCGACCACTTCGTGGCCCTGCTGCTTCAGCAAATGGGCGGTGACGGCAGAGTCGACGCCGCCGCTCAGGCCGACGACGACGCGCTGCTTGGGATGTGCATTCATTGCGGGGATTGTATTTTTTGGGGCTGGCCTTGGTTGGGGCTTGGGGATAGTGCTTTTAGATATCCGGGTTTGTTTACCTTTGCCGGTGGCGGGGGCCGGGAGTTCGCCCCGGCGGGCGAGTGACTTTCTTTCGCGTCGCCGAAAAAAAAGTCACGAAAGAAAAGGCGACCGCGCTGTGGCGGTCCGCTGCGCGGACTGCTCTGCGGTGCTCGGAATCGGCAGGCGGCTGCGGAACTCGCTGCGCTCATACTGTCCTCGCCGTCCCTCCGCTGCGCTGCGGGCAACCTGCCGACTCCTGCGCTCCTCGACGCCACAGAGGGGAACCCCGGACAGCCATACGCGCCATCGCTGCGCTCGGCCTGTGCATTACTCCCTCCCCCGCTGGGAGAGGGCTGGGGTGGGGGCTGGCTGTTCGGCCTTCGGGCCGAGACCCGGAACCTGCCGCCAGCAAGGCGAAGCTATCAAATTAATAGCTAATAACCAAGGAAAAACCTGGGCTGCAGGCACTTTTCACCAAGATTCATCAAACAAACTTGCCCGTAATCCCGCCATCCACCACCAACTCGGTCCCCGTCACATAGGCCGCCGCGTCACTGGCCAGGAAGGCGCAGGCGTGCGCCACATCCCAGGCCGTGCCCATGCGGCCCATGGGAACCTGGCGTGCACGCGCGGCGCGGGCCTCGTCCAGGTCGGTGGCAGAGAACATGCGGGCCACCGTGGTGGCGATGCGCGGCGTGTCGATCAGCCCAGGCACCACGGTGTTGGCGCGCACGCCCTGGGCCGCGTATTGCTGCGCCAGCATGCGCGTGAAGTGGGTGACCGCCGCCTTGGTGACGCCATAGGCCAGGTGGGGGTAGCCCAGGTAGCGCATGGCAGCAATGGACGATATGGCGATGATGGCGCCGCGCCCACGCTCCACCATGCCGGGCAGCACCTGCTGCGACGCCAGCAGCAGGCTGCGCACGTTCACGTTGTGGATGCGGTCGAAGTCTTCGGCGCTGGTCTCCAGCGGGCCGCCGGTCTTGCCGATGCCGACGTTGTGGTGCAGCACGTCGATGGCGCCAAAGCGCTCGCGGGCCTCGGCAAAGAGCCGCGCCACATCGGCTGGTTCCGCCACATCGCCGATGAAGGTCTGGGCCGTGCCGCCCTCGGCGTGGATCAGCGCCGTGGTTTCCTCGGCTGAGGCCGCATCGCGGTCCACCACGCAGACCTGCGCGCCCAGCCGGGCGTAGGTGAGGCTGGAGGCGCGGCCAATGCTCCAGCCCGGGCCGGCCGAGCCCGCGCCAGCGACGAAGACCACGCGACCCGACAGGTCCAGCGGCAGTGCCGGCGGCCTTGCGCTCATGTGGTCTGGCCGCCTTCGCCTACATAGGGGATGGCGTGTTCTACCGTGTCCCAGATGAAGCGTCCCGACGGGCTTTGCTGCTCTTCGACGATGTGCGCCACCAGCCCCGCGGCGCGCGAGATGACGGCAAAGCCGCGCATCACGTTGGTGGGCACGCCGATCTCGCCCAGCAGGGCGGCCACGGCGCCGGTGGCGTTGAGGGTGATGGGGCGCCCGGCGGCGGCATCCACCGCGCGCGACAGGCACTCCAGCGCGCGGATCTTGTCGCCCGCCAGATCGGGCTCGGCACGCGCCAGGTCCAGCAGCTTGTAGGCGCGTGGGTCTACCGGCTTGTGCAGGTGGTGGCCAAAGCCTGGCACCGGGATCTTCAGCGCCTTGTGTTCGCGTGCGATCTCTTGCGCCTCGGCCTCCGGATCGGCCGCCGCGCCAATGCGGTCGAGCAGGCGCGAGCAGTTCTCCATGGTGCCGACGAAAGAGCTGCCCACGGCCAGCAGCCCGGCCGATACCGCGCCCTGCAGGTTCTCGGGCGCGCTCATGTAGATCAGGCGCGTGGCAATGGCGCTGGGCGTCAGGCCGTGCTCCATCAGCACGATCAGCACCACGTCGGTGATGCGCAGGTCCACGCCGCGCGGGTTGCGGCCCAGGATCTGCATCAGCATCACTTCGGTGAAGCTCTTCTTGCCCATCAGGTCTTCGACCAGGTTGGCGTCGCGGTAGTGCAGGCTGGTCAGCGTGTGGGTGCACAGGCGGGTGGTGGGCGTGTTGTTGGCGGTGGTCATGGCGTGTTCTTTCATCAGGCGGTGGCAGCGATGGAGGCAATGGAGGCAATGGCGTGCTCGCGCACGGCGGTCTTGAGCACCTTGCCCACGGGCGAGCGCGGCAGGCTGTGATGGAAATGGATCTGCTTCGGCGTCTGCACCGGGCCCAGGCGCTCGCGCACGAAGGCGATCAGCTCGGCCGCGCTGGCCTGCATGCCGGGGCGCAGTTGCACGCCAGCGTGCACGGCCTCGCCCCACTTGTCGTCGGGCACGCCGAACACCGCGCATTCGTGCACGGCCGGGTGATGGCCGAGCGCGTTCTCCACGTCCACCGGATAGACGTTGAAGCCTCCGGTGATGACCATGTCCTTCAGCCGGTCCTTCAGGTAGAGGTAGCCGCGTGCGTCGATCAGGCCGCGGTCGCCGGTGTGCAGCCAGCCGTTCACCAGGGTTTCCGCCGTCTTCTCGGGCAGGCGCCAGTAGCCGGTCATCAGCAGGTCGCCGCGCGCCACGACTTCTCCGACCTCGCCCGTGGGCAGCAACCTACCATCGGGCGCCATGATGGCCACGTCGCTGAACCAGGTGCTGCGGCCGACGGCAGCCCAGTTGCGCGGGTCTTCGAAATCCTCGGGGCGCATCACGGTGAGGATCTGCGGCGCCTCGGTCTGGCCATAGGTGGTGCCTAGCACCGGGCCGAAGAAATCGCGCACCTCGCGGATTTTTTCCGGCGGCATGGGCGCGCCGCCGTAGATCAGCCGGCGCAATTGCGGGAAATCCGCGCGCGATGCGCCGGGCAGCGCCATCAGCATGTAAACCAGCGTCGGCGGCATGAAGCACACAGTGCCGCCGCGCTCCCTGAATGCGTTGCGCACCGCCTCGGCGCCGGTAGCTTCCAGCACCACGTGGCAGCCGCCCTGCGCCAGGATGGGCAGCAGGTAGGTCGAGGTGCCATGCGTGATCGGCGCGGCCACGACGTAGCGCTCGTGCTCATCGAAGCCCCAGGCCTGGATCTGGTTGACGATGTTGGCCATCCAGGCGCGGTAGGGCTGCATCACGCCCTTGGGCGCGCCGGTGGTGCCGCCGGTGAACTTGATGGCCTGCGTGGCGTCCAGCGGCAGGTCGAACGCCGGGCGCGTCGCGCCAGCGTGCTGGGCCGTCAGCGCGGCAACGGGGGGCTCGCCCTGGGGCGCGGCGCCGCTGTAGATGCGCGCGCCGGGCGCATCCAGCAGCAGCTCGGCGCAGGCCGTGTCCAGCACCAGGATGGAGGGCTCGGTCGCATCGATGATGCGGCGGATCTCAGGCCGCGTGCTTTGCGGGTTCAGCGGCACCCACACCTTGCCGCAGGCCAGCACCGCCAGCAGCACGGCGATGTGCTCGGCGCTGTTCTTGGCGCAGATGCCCACGCGGCTTTGCGGGCTTGGGTCAAGCGCGTTGAGGGCTGCGGCCAGTGCCGCCACCTGCGCGGCCAGCGTGTCGTAGCGGATGCCGCCGGTGGGCGTGTCGATGGCGATATTGCCGGGCCAGCGCTCGGCGGCGCGCCAGAAGAAATCGATGGGAAACATGGTGCCTGGGTACTCCTTATTCGGCCTTGGCGCCGGATTGCTTGACGACCTCATGCCAGCGCCTGGTCTCGGCCGCGATAAAGCTGCGCAACTGCTCGGGCGTGCCGGGCTCGGGCGTGGCGGCCAGGTCCAGCAGGCGCTGGCGCATCTCGGGGGCGGCCAGCACCTGGTTCAACGCCGCGTTGACGCGTGCAGTCACCGGCCGCGGCGTGCCCGTGGGTGCCGCCAGGCTGAACCATGACTGCACGTCAAAGCCCGGGTAGCCGGACTCGGCCACCGTCGGCGCATCAGGCAGCAGCGGCGAGCGTTGGGCGCTGGTGATCGCAATCGCACGCAGCCGGCCCGCCTTCACATGCGGCAGGGACGAAGGCGTGTTGTCGAACATCGACTGCACCTGCCCGCCCAGCAGATCGGTCACGGCTGGAGCGCTGCCGCGATAGGGCACGTGCAGCATGTTGAGCTTGGCGTACATCTTGAACATCTCGCCCGACAGGTGGATGGACGAGCCGCTGCCCGAGGAGGCAAAGGTGACACCGTTGGGCGACTCCTTGGCAAAGCGCACGTAGTCGGCCACGGTCTTGATCGGCAGCTTGGGGTTCACCACCAGGATGTTGGGGATCTTGGCGATCAGCCCGATCGGCTCGAAGTCCTTCTGCGGGTCGTAGCCCAGCTTGTCGTAAAGCGAGGCATTGATGGTGTTGGCAATGGTGAAGACGTAGAGCGTGTAGCCATCGGCCGGCGCATGCGCCACCGCCTCGGCGCCCACGTTGCTGTTGGCGCCGCTGCGGTTGTCCACGACCACCGGCTGGCCCAGTTGCTCGCCCAGCTTGACGGCGACCAGCCGCGCCACCACGTCGGTGGCGCCGCCGGGCGCATAGCCGACCACCAGCTTGATCGGCCTGGCGGGCCAGTTCGCGGCTTGGGCCTGGGCCTGCGCGAAGGGCAGGAAAAGCGCCAGGGCGAAGGCGCAAGCCCACAGGCGCCGACGAGAGGCGGTATGCGATGTCATGGTATGTCTCCTAGGGTTGATGCCCCTGCCCGCCTCGCTGCGGCACACTGCAGGATGGCTGTGTTGACCAGGAAATTCTTCTCCATGCCCTCCCGTACCGCGAATAGGAACGTCCGGCAGCCGGACGTTTTTAGGAAAGCCGCGCCCGCGCGCAGGATCGTTGCTGAGCCGGGTGACGACGCCGGCAGCCGCACCCTGCGGCGTGGTCTGCAACTGCTGGATGCGGTGGCCGCCAGCGGCGCGGACGGCTTGCGCGTGGTCGATCTGTGCCGCATCGCGGCGCTGGAGCGCGCCACGGTCTACCGGCTGCTGGCCACGCTGCTGGAATGCGGCTATGTGGCGCAGCGCGGGCGCTTCCGCTATGTGGCGGGCCTGCGCCTGGCCAGCCCGGTGCCGCCCGCTGGCAGCTCCAACATGGCGGTGCGCCTGCAGCCCGTGCTGGCGCGCGTCAGCGCCGCATGCGGCGATGCCGCGTTCGCGGTGGTGCGCGAAGGGTCCTTGTCCCACTGCATCGCGCGCCATGTCGGCACGCACCCGGTGCAGATGCTGGTGATCCAGGTTGGCACGCGGCAGCCGCTGGGCGTCGGCGCCGCCGGGCTGGCGCTGCTGGCGGCGCTGCCGGACGATGAGGCCAAGGCCGTCACCGCCGCCAACGCGCCAGTGCTGGCGCAGTACGGTGGCATGACGCCCGAGCGCATGCAGCTTCTGGTGCGCGCCACGCGCGAACGCGGCTGGTCGGTGATCGGCAACCATGCGACCCAGGGCGTGCTCGCCGCCGGCATGGCGGTGCGTGGTGCGGACGGCGCGGCCGTGGCGGGCATCAGTGTGGCGTCGACCATCGAGCGCATGCCGCGCGAGCGCCAGCAGCTGATCGCGCGCGCTATGCGCTCCGCGCTGGCAGCCCTGCCGCCAATGGCTCAGTAGCTGCACCGGCGATGCGCTTGCGGCGCAGGCTTCTGCTCCACCCCACGGCGCCAGCGATCGGCCGGACAGCCGGCTCCTACCCCTATTCTTCCCCGGAGTAACAGGGAATCATGCCGGGACGAAGCAGGTCGCTGAAGTTCTGCGCCGCGGGCGACAGCGAGCGTCCGGTGTGCAGCACCATGACCACTTCGCGCTGGACCACGGGGCCGGTGATCGGGCGCATCTTCAGGCCCAGCGCGCCGGCCAGCCGGCGCATGGAGTCGGTGAGGATGCCGATGCCCATGCCGCCTTCGACCATGCCGATGATGGTCAGCGGCAGCGAGACCTCATAGTGCCAGCCGAGCGAGATGCCTTCGCGGGCCAGCGCCTGGTCCAGCACGGCGCGCACCGGATTGCCGGGACGCGGCCCGATCAGGGCGGCCCGGCCCAGGTCCTTCCACGTCAGTGCGCGGCGCGCTGCCAGCGGGTCTTCGGGCCGCAGATAGGCGAAGAAGGTCTCGCGCCACAGGGGCCGCATGCTCAGTTCGGGGTGGCTGGCGAAGGCCGTGCCCAGCCCGAAGTCGACCGCGCCGGCATGCACCATGCTCAGCACCTCTTCCTGCGAGACGTCGAACACGTCGAGCTTCACGCCCGGGTAGCGCTCGATGAAGCTGCCCATCAGGCGCGGCAGCACCAGCGCGGCCTGCATGGACGATGCCGCGATCGAGACACGGCCGCATCCCAGGGTCCTGAGCTGCGCCGAGCTGCCGATCACGCTCTCCAGGTCGGCCATGGTCTTGCGCGCCAGCGGCAGGATCTCCGCGCCGGCCTCGGTCAGGCGCAGCATGCGCGTGTGTCGGTCGAACAGGCGCAGGCCCAGCGCCTCCTCCAATTCGCGCAACTGGGTGCTGATGGTCGATTGCGGCAGGTCCAGCGTTTCGCCGGCGCGGGTGAAGCTGCCGGCCTCGGCCACGGCGACGAAAACCCGTAGCTGGCGCAGCGTGATATTCATAGTGGATCCTGATGAATATATAGAAGATCAACGGTTCTTCACATAAGAAGTTTCTGCCAGCATCAGCCCATACCCGTGGCGATACACCTTTCGCCGGGCCAGAGTTTCCATGTTCAGGAGCTCACCATGCTGGATGAAAACCTCGCGTTCTCCCGAGGTTTCCGGGGCTTGGCCCATGCAGGCACACGCGGCCTGAGGGCCTCGATGCAGGCACTGCACGGCAGCGCCTCAGCGCTCCCGCAGCCACGCGCACAGCAGTTCGAGTTCGGCACGCTCGGCCGCGAGTTCGGCGGCCTGCAACTGGCGCCGGGTGGCGGCCCCGGCACCGGCCTGTGCCTCGTCCATGGCCTTCATGGCGCGGCGCAGACGGCGCAGCGGCGCGATCACCTCCTGGCGCCAGCGGGCCACGTGGGCGTCGGCCTGCGCCAGGGCGGCGGCATCGAGCGGCCGGCCCTGCTGCGCGGCCCACAGCGCAAACAGGTGCAGCACCACGTCCAGTCCCTGCTGGTCCTGCCGGCGCAGCAGTTCGGCCGCCAGCGCCGGGTCGGCGTACAGGCCGCAGATGTGGCGCCAGGCGGCGTCGCTGGAAAAGCTGCTGGGGTCCATGGCTCGCCACTATGCATTGCGCGGCCGCTTCATGGTGTGGGGAATGCCGGGGGGGCTCCGTGGTGAACACGCAAGCGCAGCCCGATGTGCCGCGGCGCCTGGTGGTGGCCATCACCGGCGCCTCGGGCTTCATCTACGGATACCGGCTGCTGCAACTGCTGCAGCCGCTGCGGGCAGAGGGCCTGGAACTGCACCTGATCGTCAGCCGTTCGGCGCTGATCACCATGGCCTGCGAGACCGAACTGCACCTGCCGCAGGTGCAGGCCCTGGCCGACCGCGCGCACCGCAACGAGGACATTGGCGCCTGCGTGGCCAGTGGCTCCTACCGCACCCTGGGCATGGTGGTGGCGCCGTGCTCCATGAAGACCCTGGCCGAGATCGCGCACGGCATCGGCAGCTCGCTGGTGGCGCGCGCGGCCGACGTGATGCTCAAGGAGCGCCGCCGCCTGGTGCTGCTGGCGCGCGAGACGCCGCTGACCCTGGTGCACCTGCGCAACATGTCCGCCGTCACCGAGATGGGCGCCATCGTCGCGCCGCCCGTGCCGGCCTTCTATGCGCGGCCGCGGAGCCTGGACGAGATGGTGGACCACTCGCTGGGCCGGGTGCTGGATCTGTTCGACATCGACGTGGGCGCAGTCAGGCGCTGGACGGGGCCCGCCGCGAATCCCGCGGCCGGGCGTTCTTTCGACGAAACCAAGCCAAGGACCGAAGACCTATGAAGCACTTCGACTACAGCGAGCCTGCCTCGCTGGACGAGGCGGTGGCGCTGCTGCGCGCCGGACCCGCGCCCGCCAGCCTCTTCGCGGGCGGCACCGACCTGATGGTGCAGATGAAGGAGCAAGTGCGCCAGCCGGCGCATGTGATCAACATCAAGAAGATCCCCGGAATGGACGACTTCGTCTATGACGCCGATCGGGGGCTGCTGCTGGGCGCGCTGGTGACCACGCGGCAGGTGGAGACCTCGCCCATCACCCGGCGCCACTACGCCAGCCTGGCCAAGGCGGCCACGGACTTCGCCTCGATCCAGGTGCGCCATCGCGCCACCGTGGTCGGCAACGTGTGCCGCGCCTCGCCCTCGGCGGACACGCTGCCGGCGCTGATCGCCGATGGCGCGGTACTGCGCATCCACGGCCCCGGCGGCCAGCGGCGCTGCACGGTGGGCGACTTCTGCACCGGCCCGGGCCGCACCCAGCTCGCGCCCGACGAGATCGTGACCCACATCGAGATCGCCGCGCCGGCGCCGCGCACCGGCAAGGTCTACCTCAAGCATGGCCGGCGCGCCCAGATGGAGCTGGCCACGGTGGGCGTGGCCGCCCACGTGCGCCTGGGCGCCGGCGGCGAAGTGGCCGAGCTGTCCATCGTGCTGGCCGCCGTGGCGCCGACGCCGCTGCGCGCGCTGCGGGCCGAGGCTGGGCTGCGCGGCCATCGGCCCACGGCGCGGCTGCTGGAGGCCGCGGCACAGGCCGCCAGCGAGGAGGCGCGCCCCATCGGCGACGTGCGCGGCAGCGCCGCCTACCGGCGCGACATGGTGCGCGTGCTGACGCGGCGCGCGCTGGAGCAAGCCCTGCAGGAGGCACTGGCATGAGCGACCGGAAAGTCATTGCATTGACCGTCAACGGCGAGCAGCGCGAGCTGGCGCTGGCGCCCAACCGCAGCCTGCTCGACGCCCTGCGCACCGAGGCCGGGCTGACCGGCACCAAGAAGGGCTGCGACGTCGGCGAGTGCGGCTCCTGCACCATCCTCATGAACGGCAAGCCGGTCAACGCCTGCCTGGTGCTGGCGCTGGAGGCCGAGGGTGCCGAGATCATCACCGTCGAGGGCCTGCAGGCGCCCGACGGCACGCCGCACCGGCTGCAGGAGTGCTTCATGCGGTGCGGCGCGGCCCAGTGCGGCTTCTGCACGCCGGGCATCCTGGTGGCGGCCAAGGCGCTGCTGGGCGAGACGCCCCGACCCACCACGGACCAGATCCGCTTCGCCATCGCCGGCAACATCTGCCGCTGCACCGGCTACACCAAGATCATCGATGCCATCGCCATGGCCAGCGCGGAGGTGCAGCGATGAAGAAGAACTCCGTCATCGGCCAAAGCGTCAAGCGCAGCGACCTGCTGGCCAAGGTCACGGGCACGGCCCAGTACGTGGCCGACATGCATCTGCCGGGCCTGCTGTACGCGCGCAGCAAGCGCAGCGACGTCGCCCATGCCCTGATCCGGCGCATCGACACCCGCCGCGCGCTGGCCCTGCCTGGCGTGAAGGCCGTGCTCACGCACGAGAACGTGCCGCGCGTGCTGCATGCGGGCTCGCCCCATCCGCGCTCGGCCTCGGTCACCTGCGACCAGTACATCCTGGACCGCAAGGTGCGCTACTGGGGCGAGACCGTGGCCGTGGTGGCCGCCACCAGCGAGGAGGTGGCCGAGGCCGCGCTGGAGCTGATCGAGGTGGAGTACGAGCCGCTGCCCGCCATGTTCACCGTGGAGGACGCCGCGCGCGAGGGCGCCACGCCCATCCATGACCGCGAGCCCGGCGGCAACCTGGTGCTGGCGCCGGTGGTGGCCAACCGCGGCGACGTCGAGCGCGGCTTCGCCGAGGCCGACTTCATCCTCGAAGGCGAGTACGAGGGCGGTCGCCCTACGCCGGCCTACATGGAGCCCAACGCCTGCATGTGCCAGTGGGACGGCAACGGCAACCTGACGGTGTGGATCTCCACCCAGACCGCCTTCATGGTGCGCGGCATCATGGCCGAGGTGCTGGGCCTGCCGCTGTCCAAGGTGCGCGTGCTGGTGGACCACATGGGCGGCGGATTCGGCGCCAAGCAGGACCTGTTCCAGAGCGAATTCCTGTGCGCGCTGCTGGCGCGCCAGACGCGCCGCCCGGTGCGCATGGAGTTCACGCGCGAGGAGACCTTCCTCGGCGGGCGCACGCGCCACCCGGCCAAGATCTGGCTCAAGCAGGGCTTCAGGAACGACGGCACCGTCACCGCCCGCCAGGCGCGCGTGGTGTTCAACTCGGGCGCCTACGGCTCGCATGGCCCGGGGGTGACCACGGTGGGCACCACGGCGCTGACCTCGCTCTACCGCTGCGACAACGTGCAGCTCGAAGGCCGCTGCGTCTACACCAACAGCCCCATCGCCGGCGCCTTCCGGGGCTATGGCGTGGTGCAGACCTACTACGCGCTGGACATCCAGATGGACGAGGCCGCCCACCGCCTGGGCATGGACCCGGCCGAGCTCAAGCTCAGGAACGCGGTGCGCGAGGGCGACATCGCCCCTTCGGGCCACGCGCTGATCGGCCACGGCCTGGAGGACTGCATCCGCCGCGGCATGCAGGAGGTGGACTGGCCGGCGCTGCGCCAGCGCCCGCGCGACACCGGCGTGCGCCGCCGCGGCTGGGGCCTTGGCTGCGAGATGCACGGCAGCAGCGCCTACCCCGGCATCAAGGAGCAGGGCAATGCCATCGTCAAGATGAACGAGGACGGCACCGTGGTGCTGCTCACCGGCACGGCCGGCCTGGGCACCGGCGCGCACACGGCGCTGGCCCAGATCGTGGCCGAGGAGCTGGGCCTGCGCTTCGAGGCGGTATCGGTCATGCATGGCGACACCGACGTCGTGCCCTGGGACATCGGCGCCTTCGCCAGCCACACCACCTACCTGGGCGGCCGGGCGGCCCAGCTCGCGGCGCAGGAGATCAAGCGCCAGCTGTTCGAGCGCGCCGCCGCCCTGCTGCAGGCCGAGGCCGGCGAGCTGGAGTCCGAAGACGGCGTGATCCACGTGCGCGGCACCGGCCGCAGCATCAGCGTGCGCGACGCCGTGGCGCCGCGCAAGGGCGTGCCGGCGGCGCAGCTCGTGGGCAGCGCCACCTACCACCCGACCAAGTCGTATTCGTTCGCGGCGCATTTCGTCGAGGTGGACGTGGACACCGAGACCGGCCAGATCAGCGTGCTGCAGGTGGTGCCGGTGCACGAGATCGGCAAGGTGATCCACCCCATTGCCGCGGCCGGCCAGATCGAGGGCGGCATACAGCAGGGCATAGGCCACACGCTGTACGAGGACTATCAGATCGACATGGCCACCGGCCGCTCGCTCAACGCCAATTTCGTCGACTACAAGATGCCGCTGTCCATGGACATGCCCTCCATCCGCACGGTGATCCTGGAGACCGCGCCCGACCCCGGCGGCCCGTTCGGCGCAAAGGGCGTTGGCGAGGACCCGATCGTCGCCATCGGCCCGGCCATCGCCAACGCCGTCTTCGACGCCATCGGCGTGCGCTTTCGCCACTACCCGATCAAGCCCGAGCAGGTGCTGCAGGCACTGCGCGACCAGGCCGCGCCGCCACCGCCGCAACAGCGGCCACAACCCCACCCCGAAGGAGCCAACGCATGAACGCACCCCACCCACGGCCCGTGCCGGTCACCATCCTCACCGGCTTCCTCGGCGCCGGCAAGACCACGCTGCTCAACCACATCCTGACCGAGAAGCACGGCCACCGCATCGCCGTGATAGAGAACGAGTTCGGCGAGGTGGACGTCGACTCCGACCTGGTGCTGGCCTCGGAGGAGGAGATCTTCCAGATCGTCAACGGCTGCATCTGCTGCACCATCGACGTGCGCAACGACCTGGTGCAGACGCTGCAGAAGCTGCTGGAGCGCCAGGACCAGTTCGACCACATCCTCGTGGAGACCAGCGGCCTGGCCGACCCGACGCCCGTGGCCGCGACCTTCTTCATGGACAACGAAGTCGCCAGGAAGGTGGTGCTCGACGGCGTGGTCACGCTGGTCGATGCGCTGCACGTGCAGCCGCACCTGGACGACCCGGCCCTGGCCGAGCACGACAACCAGGCCGTGACCCAGATCGTGGTGGCCGACCGCATCGTGCTCAACAAGACCGACCTGGTCACGCCGCGGCAACTGGCGCAGATCGAATGCCGCATCCGCGGGCTCAACAGCAATGCGCCGATCCTGCATACGGTGCAGGCGCGGGTGGATCTGGCGCTGATCCTGGGCCTGCAGTCCTATGCCGCCGATGCGCTGGCCGCGACCGACCCGCACTTTCTCGAAGCGGACCACGGCGAGCACGGCCACGTCTGCGACGACCATTGCGACCATGGCCTGGCAGAGGAACTGCCCCGGCTGCTGGCGCCGCACCGCCATGACCCTTCGGTCGGCTCCGTCTCCCTGGTGTTCGACCGGGCCTTCGATGGCGCCCGGCTGGACAGCGCCGTGCGCCAGCTGCTGGGCGGGCGCGGCGACGACATCTTCCGCGTCAAGGGCATCTTCCAGGTGCAGGACGATGAGCGCCGCCACGTGCTGCAGGGCGTGCACCGCGTCCTGGAGTTCCGCCCCTCCACGCCCTGGGGCGCGCAGGCGCCGTCGAGCAAGGTGGTCTTCATCGGCCGCCATCTGCAGCCCGACGTGCTGCGCCGCCTGCTGCAGGGCTGCCTGGCGCCCGCCACCCCCGCTTGCACCGAGGCCCTGGAAGCCGCCTGAAAGCAAAGCGCTTCAACCCATCCCCCCACAAGGAACCGCATCCATGATCATCGACATCAGCTGCTACCCCACCGACCAGGTCGACCTGGCCTGGTGGCACGACGGCAAGCCCTACACCGTGGACCGCCTGCTGGCGACCATGGACGGGCCCTACTTCGTCAACGGCAAGCCGCGCCGCATCGACAAGGCCTTCATCCAGCCGCCGCAGGGCAACACCATCTACACCTGGACCGACGGCGACAAGGACGGGCGCGAGTCCATCGACGCCTACATGGCCTACACGCTGCAGTGCGTGCAGCAGCACCCGGACCGCCTGCTCGGCTGCTTCGTCTACAACCCGCGCTGCGGCGTGCAGAACGGCGTCGAGGCCATCGAGCGCTACGTGACCGAGCATGGTTTCAAGATGGTGCAGATGCAGGCCAACATGCATGCCTACCGGCCCGACCGCGCGCTGGACTGGGTGCGGCCGGCGTTCGAGAAATGCGCCGAGCTGGGCGTGCCGGTCAAGCTGCACACGGGCGATGGGCCCTACAGCATTCCCTCCGAGTGGATCCCGATGATCAAGGCGTTCCCGAACGTGGACTTCATCATGGCCCACTTCGGCGTGCAGACCGGCGGCGTGTACTGCTTCGAGCCCTATCAGTGGGCGATGGAGCTGCCCAACGTGTTCTGCGAATCGGGCTGGTGCCTGCAGTCGCGCATCGTGGAGTTCGCCAAGACCCTGCCCAGGAACAAGATCCTCTTCGGCACCGACACCCCGCCCAACGAGCCCGGCATGTGGCTGCGCCTGCTGGAGGTGCTGTGCAGCAACCCGCCCCAGGGCCTGAACCTGGACGAGGAGACGCTGGAGGACTACCTGGGCAACAACATCGCCCGCATGGTCGGCATCGAGCCCACGCCCTATCCGAAAACCTTCGAGGAAGCCGAGCGGCACCTCAACCGCAAGGTCGAGCGCCAGCCCGTGATCGGGCTGTACTGAGCAGCACCAGAACCCAGGAGAAAAACCCATGATCATCGACACCCACCTGCACCCCACCAACCTGGTCGACGAGGCCTGGCGCCACACCGGCACGCCCTTCAACGGCGAGCGCATGCTCAAGCTGATGGACGGGCCCTACATGATCAACGGCAAGCCGCGCCGCATCGACATGGGCTTCATCCAGCCGCCGCCCGGCAACACCGGCTACCGCGACGGCAACCGGCGCGGGCGCGAGGGCATACGCGACTACATGGCCTACATCGCCGAGCTGTGCCAGAAGTACCCGGACCGCTTCATCGGCAACTTCACCTACAACCCGCGCTGGGGCCCCGAGAACGGCGCGGCCGAGCTGGAGTTCCACATCAAGGAGTACGGCTTCAAGATGATCAAGCTGCACGCCAACATGCACGGCTACCGGCCCGACCGCGCGCTGGAGTGGCTGCGCCCGGCGATGAAGGTCTGCGCCAAGCACGGCACCGTGGTGCTGATCCACACCGGCGACGGGCCGTTCACCATTCCGACCATGTTCTACCCCGTGATCCGCGAGTTCCCGATGGTGAACTTCGTCATCGCCCACTTCGGCATCCAGACCGGCGGCAACTACTCGTTCGAGACCTTTTGGATGGCCATGGACACGCCCAACGTGTACGTGGAATCGGGCTGGTGCTTCCAGGCCCGCATCGCCGAGTTCGCCAAGGAGCTGCCGCGCCACAAGCTGGTGTTCGGCACCGACAGCCCGCCCAACGAACCCGGCATGTGGCTGCGCGAGCTGGAGATGCTGTGCCGGCCCGCGCCGCACGGCATCGGCCTGGACGAAGACACGCTGGAGGACTACCTGGGCAACAACATCGCCCGGCTGGTCGGCATCGAGACCACGCCGCCGCCGCGCACCCGGGAAGAGGCCCAGGCCCGCCTGAGCCACACCTATGCCGCGGTAACGGCCTAGGCACAGCCCCCCGCCCACCGCCCGCGGCGCGGGCGGTGGAGTGCGCCGCCCCCATGGCGACCGCCTTCCTTTCTCCCATCGGCTTCGCGTTCGAAAAGCCGCAAGCGCCCGGGACCCCTCCGGGTCTTGGAACGCAGGCCGGCAACAGGAGTCGCTTGATGAATTCGAAGACCATGCTGGCCGATACCGGCCAGGACCTGCACCGCTTCCAGGCCACCTACGAAGCGCTGTTTCCCGACGACGTGCTCACCGTGCGCGAGCCCGTGAGCCGTGACGAGGACGTGACCGCCGCCGTCTGGGCGCTGGCCGCCCAGGGCCGCCACCCGGCGCTCAGGTTCGACCAGGTCAGCGGCCTGGGCACGCCGCTGGTGACCAACCTGTTCGCCTCGCGCCAGCGCGTGGGTCGCATGCTGGGCGGCGTCCCGCCCGAGGGCATCCATGCCGAATACCAGGCGCGCAGCCGCCGCCTGCTCGCCCCGCGCGAGCTGGCCAGCGGCGCGGTGACGCAGCAGGTGCGCAGCAGCGGCCTGGACCTGACGCGCGACATCCCCAGCATCCGGCATTTCGCCACCGACCGCGGCCCCTACATCACCAACGCGATCATCGTGGCCGAAGACCGCGACGAAGGCATCGGCAACATGAGCTACCACCGCTCCATGGTGCATTCGCCCGGTGAGATCGCCACCAGCCTGCACTCGCGCGGCCACCTGTGGCGCATGCTGCGCAACGCCGAGGCCAAGGGCCGCCCGCTGCCGGTGGCCATGGTCATCGGCGCGCACCCGCTGTTCATGCTGGCCGGCGCCGCGCGCCTGCCCTATGGCGCGGACGAGCGCCAGGTGGCCGGCGGCCTGTTCGGCCAGCCGCTGGACGTGGTGCGCACGCCCAGGTACGGCATCGCGGTGCCCGCGCATGCGGAGTTCGTGCTCGAAGGCGTGATCGACCCGGCGGCGCGCGCCGAGGAGGGGCCGTTCGGCGAATTCACCGGCTATTCGTCGGACCGCTCCACCAACAACCTGCTGCGCGTGGAGACGCTGCTGCGCCGCGACGACGCTTGGCTGCTCGACGTGGTGGGCGGCAACTCGGCCGAGCACCTGAACCTGGGCCGCATCCCGCGCGAGTCGGAGATGGTGGAAAAGCTCCGCGACCGCTTTCCCGGCGTGACGGCGGTGCACTACCCCAGCTCTGGCACGCACTTCCATGCCTACGTGGCGCTCAGGCAGTCGCGCCCCGGCGAGGCGCGCCAGGTGATGCTGGGCCTGCTCGGCTGGGACCCGTATCTGAAAACCGTGATCGCCGTGGACGAGGACGTGGACGTGATGCGCGACGAGGAAGTGCTGTGGGCCATGGCCACGCATTTCCAGCCGCACCAGGACCTGTTCGTGGTCGACGGCCTGCCGGGCAGCGCGCTCGACCCCTCGTCATCGCCCGACGGCACGACCTCGCGGCTGGGCATCGACGCCACGCGCGGCCCGCACTTCGACGGCGTGCGCGCCCGCGTCAACCCCGAGGCCATGGCGCGCGCCCGGGCCTTCCTGCAGCGCGCTCCCTCGGGAGCCGGCTGACCCCGGCGGGACTGCGACGCAGCCGCCACGCCTCTCGCCCCACCACAAGAAAACCCGGAGACAAGCCATGAAGACCAGCACCACGCCCGACAGAGCGCCACGCAGCGCGCCGCCGGTGCACCCGGTTGACGAAAAGCTCCCGTTCCCCAAGCTGGCCGCCCTGGGCCTGCAGCACGTGCTGGTGATGTACGCGGGGGCCATCGCGGTGCCGCTGATCATCGGCGGCGCGCTCAAGCTGACCAAGGAGGACACCGCCTTCCTGATCGCGGCGGACCTGTTCTGCTGCGGCCTGGTGACCATCATCCAGAGCATGGGCATCGGCAAGGTCGGCATACGCCTGCCGATGATGATGGGGGTCACCTTCACCGCCATCGCGCCCATCATCGCCACCGGCGCCAATCCGCAACTGGGCCTGCCGGCGGTGTTCGGCGGCGTCATCGTCGCCGGCATTTTCACGCTGCTCGTGGCGCCCTACGTGAGCCGGCTGCTGCGCTGGTTCCCGCCCGTGGTCACGGGCTCGGTGGTGCTGATCATCGGCGTCTCGCTGATGCGCGTGGGCATCAACTGGGCGGCCGGCGGCAACCCGACGATTCCCGGCCCGAGCGGCCCCATCAACAACCCGCACTACGGGGTGCCCTCGCACTTGGCGGTCTCGGGCATCGTGCTGCTGACCATTCTCTTCATCATTGCCTACTGCCGCGGCTTCCTGTCGAACGTGGCGGTGCTCGTCGGCATCCTGGTCGGCTTCGCCATCACGCTGGCCATGGGGCAGGTCAACTTCGTCGGCCTGCGGTCCGCGGGCTGGCTGCAGATCGTCACGCCCTTTCACTTCGGCTGGCCCGTCATCGACGTGATGACCGCCGTCACCCTGTGCGTGGTGATGATCGTCATCATGATCGAGGGCGTGGGCCAGTTCCTGGCGCTGGCCGAGGTGGTGGAGCGGCCGCTGGTCAACGACGACATCGCGCGCGGCCTGCGCGCCGACGGCGTGGGCGCCATCGTCGGCGGCGTCTTCAACACCTTCACCTACACCTCCTACGCGCAGAACATCGGCCTGGTGCAGGTCACGGGCGTGCGCAGCCGCTGGGTCTGCGTAACCGCCGGCGCCATGCTGATCGTGCTCAGCAGCTTTCCCAAGCTGTCGTTCGTGGCGGCCTCGATTCCGCAGTACGTGCTCGGCGGCGCGGCCCTGGTCATGTTCGGCATGGTCGCGGCCACCGGCGTGCGCATCCTGGGCCACGTGGACTTCGTGGGCAACCGCAAGAATGCCTACATCGTCGCCATCAGCCTGGCGCTGGGCATGATCCCCCTGGTGGCCGAGCGCTTCTTCGCCCAGCTGCCCGACCTGCTGGCCAAGTTCTGCCAGAACGGCATTCTGCTGGGCACCTTCAGCGCCGTGCTGTTGAACGTGCTGTTCAACGCGCGTGAAAGCGCCAGCCCGATCGTCCCGCCGGTCGTCGAGGCGAGCCGCACATGAGCGCCCACCTGCGCGATACCGGCGCGGCCGACCCGCCGCCGCAGATCGAGCTGCGCGGCATACGCAAGGTGTATGCCTCGGTGGTGGCCAACGACGGCATCGACCTGGCGGTGCGCACCGGCGAGATCCACGCCATCCTGGGCGAGAACGGCGCCGGCAAGTCCACGCTGATGAAGATCATCTACGGCGTCACGGCCCCGACCTCGGGCCAGATCCTGTGGCGCGGCCAGCCCGTGTCCGTGGCCAGCCCCGGCCATGCGCGCAGCCTGGGCATCGGCATGGTGTTCCAGCACTTCCAGCTGTTCGAGACGCTGACCGTGGTGCAGAACGTCGCGCTGGCCCTGCCCGGCCGGCCCGACCTGCAGGACCTGGCCCGGCGCATCGACGCGGTGGCCCGGCGCTACGGCCTGCCGGTGGATCCGCGGCGCCTGGTGTACACGCTGTCCGTCGGTGAGCGCCAGCGCGTGGAGATCATCCGCTGCCTGCTGCAGAACCCGCGCCTGCTGATCATGGACGAGCCCACCTCGGTGCTCACGCCGCAGGCCGTGCGCAAGCTGTTCGACACGCTGCGCCAGCTCTCCGAAGAGGGCTGCAGCATTCTCTACATCAGCCACAAGCTCGACGAGGTGCGCGAGCTGTGCCACGGCGCCACCGTGCTGCGCAACGGCCGGGTCACGGGCCACTGCGTGCCGGGCCGCGAAACCCCGGCCTCCATGGCGCGCATGATGATCGGCAAGGAACTGGTGGCCTGCCGCCGTGGGGCGGGCAGCGCGCCGGGCGCGGTGCGCCTGTCGCTGCGCGCGCTGGAGCGGCCCGCGGCCCATCCCTTCGGCACCGCGCTCAGGCGCATGCAGCTCGACGTGCGCGGCGGGGAGATCGTCGGCATCGCCGGCATCTCGGGCAACGGCCAGCAGGAACTGCTGCAGACACTGTCGGGCGAGCTGCCGCTGCCCTCCGGCGCCGCCGGCATGGTGCTGCTGGACGGCCAGGCCGTGGGCCACCTGGGCAGCGCGGCGCGGCGCCGCCGGGGCCTGGGCTTCGTGCCCGAGGAGCGCCTGGGCCGCGGCGCCGCGCCCGACATGAGCCTGGCGGACAACGCCCTGCTCACCGCCCACCGCCAGGGCCTGGTGGCGCATGGCCTGATACGGCAGGCGGCGGCGCGCGCCTTCGCGCAGCGCTGCATTGCCGACTTCAACGTCAAGTGCGCCGGGCCGCGTGCGGCGGCCAACTCGCTGTCGGGCGGCAACCTGCAGAAGTTCATCGTCGGGCGCGAGCTGCTGCAGCAGCCGCGCGTGCTGGTGGCGGCGCAGCCGACCTGGGGTGTGGACGTGGGGGCCGCGGCCTTCATCCGCCAGTCGCTGGTGGCGCTGCGCGACGCCGGCGCGGCGGTGCTGGTGGTGTCGGAGGAGCTCGACGAACTGTTCGAGCTGTGCGACCGCATCGCCGTCATCGCCGACGGCCGGCTCTCGCCCGGCGTGCCAGCGCAGCAGACCGACGTGGAGACCATCGGCCTGTGGATGAGCGGCCTGTGGCCCGAGAGCGGCATGGGCCCGGCGAATGCAGCGAGCGAGGTGCGTCATGTGGCTCAGGCTTGAACCCCGTCCCGAGGCCTCGCGCCGCATGCGCTGGCTCTCGCCGCTGCTGGCGGTGGCGCTGACGCTGCTGGGCGGCCTGGTGCTGTTCGCGGCGCTGGGCCAGAACCCCTGGCATGCGCTGCGCGTCTTCTTCCTGCAGCCGCTGGGCGATGTGTACGGGCTCAGCGAACTGCTGCTCAAGGCCACGCCGCTGATGCTGATCGGTGTCGGCCTGGCCGCCGGCTTTCGCGCCGGGGTCTGGAACATCGGCGCGGAGGGGCAGTTCATCTTCGGCGCGCTGTTCGCCACCGCCGTGGCCCTGCGCGCCGACGGCCATTCCGCCGCCTGGGTGCTGCCGGCCATGGTGGTGGCCGCGGCGCTAGGCGGCGCGCTGTGGGCCGCGATTCCCGCCTGGCTGCGCACGCGCTGGGGCACGAACGAGATCCTGGTGTCGCTGATGCTGGTCTACGTGGCGCAGCTGGTCGCCTCCTGGCTGGTGTACGGCCCCTGGAAGGACCCGGACGGCTACAACTTTCCGCAGACCCGCAGCTTTGGCGACAACGCGCTGCTGCCGATCCTGATCGAGGGCACCCGGCTGCATGCGGGCTTCCTGCTCGCGCTGGCGGCGCTGCTGGCGGGCTACGTGTTCCTGCAGCACAGCTTCCAGGGCTTCCAGATGCAGGTCGGCGGCCAGGCACCGCAGGCCGCGCGCTACGCGGGCTTCTCCGCCCGGCGCGCGATCTGGGCCGGCATGCTGGCCGGCGGCGCGCTGGCCGGCGTGGCCGGCATGACCGAGGTGGCCGGCCCCATGGGCCAGCTCACCGGCCAGATCTCGGCGGGCTACGGCTTCGCCGCCATCATCGTCGCCTTCGTCGGACGGCTGCACCCGGCGGGCATCCTGGGCGCCAGCCTGCTGATGGCCCTGTTCTTCCTGGGCGGCGAGCAGGCGCAGCAGTACCTGAACCTGCCCTCGTCGATCTCCAAGGTGTTCCAGGGCATGCTGCTGTTCTTCCTGCTGGCCTCGGACCTGTTCATCGGCTATCGGCTGCGCTGGAACGGCGCGGCGTGGAAGGGACTGCAATGGACTCGTCGCTGATCGCCTCCGTCATCGCGGCCACGCTGGTGGCGGGCACGCCCCTGATCATCGTCGCCCTGGGCGAACTGGTGACCGAACGCGCCGGCGTGCTCAACCTGGGCGCCGAGGGCATGATGTCGGCCGGCGCCGTGGCCGCCTTCGCCGCCGCCCATGCGGGCACGGACCCATGGACGGCGGCCGTGGTGGGCATGGCCGCCGGCTGCGCGCTGGCCCTGCTGTTCGGCTTCATCACGCTGAGCATGCAGGCCAACCAGGTGGCCTCGGGCCTGGCGCTGGCGATCTTCGGCGTCGGGCTGGCGGCCTTCTTCGGCAAGCCCTACGAGTCGGCGCCGCTGCCGGCCGTGGCGCCGCTGCGCATTCCGCTGCTGGCCGACCTGCCGCTGATCGGCCCGGCGCTGTTCAACCAGCAGGCCCTGGTCTACGTGTCCTGGCTGCTGGTGGCCGCCGTCGCCTGGTTCCTGGAGCGCAGCCGCGCCGGCCTGGTGCTGCGCGCCGTCGGCGAGTCGCCGTCGGCGGCGCATGCGGTGGGCTACCCGGTGATCGCCATCCGCTATGCGGCCGTGGCCTTCGGCGGCGCCATGGCCGGCCTGGGCGGCGCCTTCCTGTCGGTGTTCTACACCCCGCTGTGGTCCGAGGGCATGGTGGCGGGGCGCGGCTGGATCGCGCTGGCCCTGGTGGTCTTCGCCACCTGGCGGCCGCTGCGTGTTGTGGCCGGCGCCTACCTGTTCGGCGGCGTGCTGGTGTCGCAGCTGTTCGTGCAGGGCTCGGGCCTGCGGCTGGACCTGCCGGCGCAATGGCTGTCGGCGCTGCCCTACCTGGCCACCATCGTGGTGCTGGTGCTGATCTCGCGCAACCAGACCACCATCCGGCTGAATTCGCCGGCCTCGCTGGGCCAGGTCTTCCGGCCCGACCGCTGAACCGCGTTCCCTTCCCGCACCCACCACAACGGAGACATCACCATGCACCCACGCCCCCTCTTCTCGCTCCGGCGCGCGCTCGGCCGGCTTGCGCTGGCCGCCGGCCTGCTGGGCTCGCTGGCCGCCACGGCCCAGCCCTTGCGCACCTGCTTCCTGTACTCCAACCCCATAGGGGAGAGCGGCTGGACCTACCAGCACGAGCTGGCGCGCAAGGAGCTGGCCAGCGCCATGGGCGACAGGATCACCACCAAGTACGTCGAGAACATCGCCGAGGGGCCCGACGCCGAGCGCGTGATCCGCAACTTCGTGCAGGAGGGCTGCCAGCTCATCTTCACGCCCTCGTTCGGCTTCATGGAGCCGACCATGAAGGTGGCGCGCACCGCGCCCAAGGTGATCTTCATGAACGGCAGCGGCTACAAGACCGCCGCCAACGTGGGCGCCTACAACGCGCTCTACTACGAAGGCCGCTACCTCGAAGGCGTGCTGGCCGGCCACATGAGCAAGAGCGGCGTGGTCGGCTACGTCGGCGCCTTCCCGATCCCCGAGGTGCTGCAGGGCATCAACGCCTTCACGCTGGGCATGCGCAGCGTCAACCCCAAGGCCCAGGTGCGCCTGATCTGGGTCAACGCCTGGTACGACCCCGGCAAGGAGCGCGATGCGGCCAACGCCCTGATCAAGCTCGGCGTGGACACGCTGGCCTATGCGACCTCGGGCGTCTCCATCGTCACCACGGGCGAGGAGAAGGGCATCTACACGCTGGGCTACTACTCCGACATGTCCAAGTTCGGCCCCAAGACCAACCTGACCTCGGTGGTGCAGAACTGGGGCAGCTACTACATCAAGGTGGTCGAGGACGTGCTGGCCGGGCGCTGGAAGAGCGAGAACCATCTGGGCGGCCTGCGCGAGGGCATGATCAAGATGGCGCCGCTCAACCCCGCCGTGCCCGCCGACGTGCGCGAGAAGGTGCAGCAGCTGGGCGACGCCATCGCCGCGGGCAGCCTGCATCCGTTTACCGGCCCGATCGTCGACCAGGACGGCAAGGTGCGCGTGGCCGCGGGGCAGACCATCTCGGCCGCCGACCTGGACAACATGAACTACCTGGTGCAGGGCGTCGAAGGCCTGATGCCCAAACGCTGAGCCCCATGAATCACCGCACACTCCTGCGCAACGCTCAGTGCATCTTCACCGGCCTGGCCGGCGCCCCCGCGCGCAGCAGCGCCACCGACCTGCGCATCGAAGGCGGCGTGATCCGCGAGCTGGGGCGCGGCCTGGCGCCCCTTGAGGGCGAGCAACTGCTGGACGCCAGCGGCTGCGTCGTCTACCCGGGCTGGGTCAACACCCACCACCACCTGTTCCAGTCGCTGCTCAAGGGCGTGCCCGCGGGCATCGACCTCACGCTCAGCCCCTGGCTGCAGGCCGTGCCCTTCGCCTACCGGCGCGGCTTCGACGAAAAGCGCCTGCGGCTGGCCGCGCGCATCGGCCTGGTCGAGCTGTTGCGCTCGGGCTGCACCACGGTGGCCGACCACCACTACCTGTTCCAGGCCGGCGCCAGCGAGGACGCGGCCGCGCTGCTGTTCGAGGAGGCCGGCGCGCTGGGCCTGCGCTTCATGCTGCTGCGCGGCGGCGCCACGGTGACCCGCAAGCTGGAGGACAGCGACCGCCTCGTGCAGCCGCCCGAGACCCTGGAGCAGATGCTGGCCGCCGTCGAGCAGACCGCCGCGCGCTTCCACCAGCGCGGGCCGCGCGCCCGGCAGCGCGTGGCCATGGCGCCGACCTCGGTCCATGTCTCGCTGCCGCGCGAGCAGCTCAAGGACGTGGCGCGCGCCGCGCGCGCCATGGGCCTGCCGCTGCACAGCCACATGTCGGAATCCGTGGCCTACGCCGAGTACTGCCGCGAGGTCCATGGCTGCCTGCCGATCGAGTACCTGGCCGACAACGAATGGCTGGGCCCCGACGTCTGGCTGGCCCACCTGGTGCACCTGACGCCGGGTGAAATGCAGTTGCTGGGCAGCAGCCGCACCGGCATCGCCCATTGCCCGCAAAGCAATGCCCGCCTGGCCGACGGCATCGCGCCGGCGCCGGCGCTGGAAAAGCTGGGCGTGCGCGTGTCCATGGGCGTGGACGGCGCGGCCTCCAACGAGGCCGCCGACATGATCAGCGAGCTGCACTTCGCCTGGCTGCTGCACCGCGCCCATGCCGGCGCCCAGGCGCGTCCGCGCCCCGAGGGCCAGGGCGAGGCCGGCGCCGACGCGGTCACCGTCGAGCAGATCGTGCACTGGGCCAGCGCCGGCGGCGCGCAGGTGCTGGGCTTCGAGGGGGTGGGCACGCTGCAGCCCGGCCAGGCCGCCGATCTGGCCGTCTACCGCCTGGACGACCCGCGCTACTTCGGCCTGCACGATCCCGCCATAGGCCCCATCGCCAGCGGCGGCCGCCCGTGCCTGCGCTGGCTGCTGTGCGACGGCGCCATCGTGGTGGACGACGACCAGATCCCCGGCCTGGACCTGCGCCAGCTTCAGGCCCAGGCCCAGGCCGCGGTCAAGGCGCTGATGCAGGCGTCGTGAGGCGGCTCGGGGCGGCACAGGCCGGCAGCGCCGCAGTTGCCTGGAAGAGGTCAGGGCAATCGCATCTAAATCCAAGCGAAACTAAAGCGCTGAAACAACCCTTCTAGCGCAGCCCCGATGAACCTACTGCACCACCTGCAGAGCATCTCCGACCCCCGAAGCCACCGCACGCGTCGC
>NZ_JAELTO010000438.1 GCF_016428875.1 Xylophilus sp. ASV27 | reverse complement strand
GCGCTACGGCCAGGATGGCCTGCAGGTCGTGGCGACGCGTGCGGTGGCTTCGGGGGTCGGAGATGCTCTGCAGGTGGTGCAGTAGGTTCATCGGGGCTGCGCTAGAAGGGTTGTTTCAGCGCTTTAGGGCAACGCTGAACAAGCGGTCGATTTCAGCGAGGCGCGGTCGCGTTGATCGGGAACTCCGAGATGGGAAGGCCGCAGCGGCTCGATTGCGAGCCGGATTGCGACCATTTCTGGCCCACGCCCGCGCA
>NZ_JAELTO010000437.1 GCF_016428875.1 Xylophilus sp. ASV27 | reverse complement strand
CTGCAGGCCCGAGGTCTGAAGGTGGGCACGGGCACGATCGTGGACGCCACCATCATCGGCGCGCCCAGCTCGACGAAGAACGCGGACAAGGCGCGCGACCCCGAGATGCACCAGACCCGCAAAGGCCTCCAAGGCGCCGCAGGCGCGCGACTTCACGAACCAGCGCGTGCGCAAAGGCGGCGAGATCGACGAAGCCGAGCGCTCGAAGAATCGCAACAAGTCCAGGGTGCGCGCCCGCGTGGAGCACGTCTTCG
>NZ_JAELTO010000436.1 GCF_016428875.1 Xylophilus sp. ASV27 | reverse complement strand
GCGCGGCACAGCCGGCAACGTCAATGATGTGATCGAGGCCAACACGCTGTTGCACGGCGAGGAAACCGAGGCCTGGGGCGACGCGGGCTACCAGGGCGCAGCCAAGCGGCCCGATGCCCAGGCCGGCCGTGCGCTGGAACATCGCCATGCGCCCGGGCAAACGCAAGCTGCTGGACAAAAGCCGACGGGTCGACGACCTGATTGACCAGCTCGAACGCATCAAGGCCAGCATCCGGGCCAAGGTCGAGCATCCG